>DATKXE010000642.1:0-13727 GCA_035529195.1 Anaerolineales bacterium | reverse complement strand
AATAACGAATATATTATTGCTAAATCCTTGATGATCTTTATCTGGTTCAGGAATTTATTATTAATTATATGGGAAAACCGTTCGATACTCGTCCTTTGAATCCCCCTCCATTGAAAGACGCTTTGATCAAAACTGGTTTGTGATCCGAATATGGACAATCTCCTGTAACAATATGACGGACTTCATCAACCTGCCATGAGTGATTTCCTGTCCTCAAGAACAAGTAATCCAATCTAGAGCGTTTTAGAACATTTCCCCATGGCCACAGAATTTCGTGGGAAAAGACATCATCTCTTGGATGAACAGCACGATAAGAATCGTGCCATGTTGTCTTGGCACTTCGAATTTGCGACGTATTTTCTTCTGCGTTAAAATCCCCACCAATCACGGCTGGATTATCTCCTGATTCCTCTTCAACCCAATCTTTCAACCGTGAAACCTGCTTCTTGTTTTGACGTCCAATTATCCCAAGATGAACAGAATATGCTAAAAAGTCTCCGCCATCGGTTTCTATACAGGTACCCAACGCCATCCTTCTGCTAAAAGGATTATTTTGATCACTCAACTGGGCCAAACGGTGATTTTTAATCGGATACCGGCTAAATATTGCCAACCCTTCTTCAAAACCAATTCCTGGAGCGGTTCCATTTGTTCTTGAATAGATGTAAGCCATACCCAATTGGTCCCTGAGCCATTTGTCTGCTTCAAATTCATTCGTACGAACTAATTCTTGAAGAAGGAGTATATCTACTTTTTCCTTCTTGATTAGTTCAACAAAACATATCAATCTCTCTTTCAATCTGCGATTCCGCGGCCAATCGTGCCAGAGATTTGCGGACAAGATTGTAACTGGCTTTGCCTCAGGTTCGCTGAATTGATATTCAGGTTCAGCAATTATGAAAACCTTACCTGAAGGCTTGACTACAGAGATGATGCGATTTATGAAGGTCCTAAATTGCTTCAATCCGATGGATCTGATTATTCTTTCCCCAAAATTCTTAATTTTCTGGTATTTAATTAATGATCGTGAGTTTGGATATGCTACTTTCAAGTATTTTTGATTTAGAACTGGCAATTATTACTCCTGGATACATTCCCCCTGAATTAGATTTCCTGGACAGGACAAGGAAAACGTGATTTTGGATTATATCACTTGTCATCACCAAGATTTTTATAATTAATCAAAAACTCACGGATACCATCCAGGAATCCAGGAACAACCATCTTGGGAAATTGAGGCCAGGTGATTATCACCGCGATCACAATCCACACCAATATCCATACCCCCACATTTGGCAATAAATTCAGGGCAACATAAATAAAATAGCCATAGATTGGTGCTTGGCTCAGCATTCCAAGAACCTTCACATTTTTCCAGCGCCAGAGAATAAAGGTCCAGATCAAAACGTAGAAACTTGCAATCCAAATATTGATGAACCCAGAGGTGATCAAATAAACCAACAATCCACAAGAAACTGCCATATCGATCTCTAGATCATGATCACCGATCCAGGATTGATGGTATTTAGTACTGCGTCGGGCAATTTTTCCGTCTATTGTATCCGCAGTCCACGCAGCAATCATAATAAAGACAGCTTCTTGGAGGCCTTCTGCTCCTTCGGTCAACCCAAGCCAAACTAACCCGAAACCGAGTAAACCTCGAAACAAGGTCACGAAATCAGCGATTTGCTTCGCATTGAGCATGGCACCCTCCGAAAGAATTTCTATATAAAGGAGGTCTTATGATTATTTTATCACCACAATTTTCTCTTCATTATATAATTAGTAATATTATTCAAACTGCTACACCAGGTCTGAAATAAAGAGAGGAATAGAACAATGCCTGATCAACGTCTGGAAAAACTGGCTCAAACCTTAATCCATTACTCAATCGAAATTAAACCAGGTGATCAATTAGAGATTAGGACGAACCCTCTTGCTCAGGAATTAGCTCTCCTGGTATATGAGCAGGCTGTTCAAGCCGGAGCCTATATCTTAATTACTCAAACTCTGCCAGGGGATGAAGAGGTCTATTATAAAAATGCTAGCGATGAGCAATTAGATTATGTCTCACCAGTGCGAAAGTTGATCACTGAATCGTTTGACGCCATACTGGTAATTGGTGCAGAATACAACACCAGATCGCTTTCGGCAATCGATCCACAACGAATTTCTCGCTCTCGTAAAGCGACTACAGAACTTACGAAAATATTCTTGAAACGCGCTGCCAATCTCGAGCTGCGCTGGTGCTATACCGAATTCCCCACTTATGCAAGCGCTCAAGAGGCCGACATGAGCTTGAATGACTATCAAGAATTTGTATATGCGGCAGGATTACTTAATGAACCTGATCCTGTTGCGGTCTGGAGAGAAGAAGGAGTTAGACAAAGAAAACTGATTGGCTGGTTATCAGGTAGAGATTTGGTGGAGATTAAGGGGAATAATGCTGACCTGACATTCTCAATTAAAGACCGGAAATTCAAGGAAGCAGACGGGAAATATAATTTTCCCGATGGAGAAATATTCACCGGTCCTGTGGAAGAATCAGCCAACGGTTGGATTCGATTTAGTTATCCTGCCATCTACCAGGGACAAGAAGTGATCGATGTTGAATTATGGTTTGAGAATGGAAAAGTAGTCAAGGAAACGGCCACAAAAGGTAAAAATTTATTGACCTCCTCACTAAATACTGACCAAGGAGCACGGTTCCTGGGGGAATGGGGGATCGGAACCAATTATGGCATCCAACGCTTTACCAAGAATATGTTATTTGATGAAAAAATGGGGGGTACGATCCATCTTGCTTTAGGTAGCGGCTATCCTGAAACCGGGAGTAAAAACGAATCCGCGATCCACTGGGATATGTTGTGCGATATGGCAGAGAGTGAAATTAATGTGGATGGAGAGATTTTTTATGAGAACGGGAAATTTCGTGTGTGATCAATCGAATAAATAATAACCCTGCTCGAGATTATCATCATAAAGCCAGGCATACCAAGATGCGATATGATTGCCAATACAGGGACAGACATAGATGGTCCTCTACACCGATATTCAGAAGGAGCAGATTTAGCCCACCTGCCATTGATTTCTTCAGTGCATCTGGTGGGTATAGTTATTCGATTGCGCGGCAATTCTGATAGAAGAATCCCGGAAAAATGTTTTCCAGAATTGATGCTCAAGGAAAAGCAGTCCTGATTAATTCAGATTGGAATCATCATCGGGGGACAGAGGCATATTTTGAAGGTCATCCTTACTTGATTAAACGCGAGAACAATACCTGCGGGATTCTGGAGCAACCTGGCAACTATCGACTCCTTGAACATTGATGATACCGAAGATAATGAACAAACCTGTACACACAGTTTTATTTGGCGCAATCATATTAATTGTTGCACACATGGGTATGCTGAAGAAGGTGCCGGATAAAGGATTCACATTCTTTGCTGTTCTTCTGAAAATCAAGGCTTATGGATCGTTCGCTGAGAGAGCATTTGCTTATGTTAATTCAAATATTCCGGATATCTCGCAGTGACGCGAACAACAACTTTTTTTCACCTGGTTGGTAGCATAGTTGAACGACGATACTTTGCACTTTCAATGAGCAATGAGGTAAAATTCTGAGTATAGAATTATAATATTATTCATGTTCCTGGTATTTGAATGGTCAAAGGGTTGAATTCTAATAGACTTTTTATGATGACCTTTTCGCGTTCTCACTTGAGACCTACGGTCTCCTATCCATTGCAGAAGATATTAGTATATTTTTTAATGGTTTCACTATTACTCAATGCAGGATTTCTTTCTCAGGTGCGAACAGTTAATGCGGAGGGACCGTGTGGGGACACCTATATCGTCCTTCCAGGCGACACAATTGAATCCATCGCCGATCTTTGTGGAACTACTGTTGAAGCTATACTCACAATTAATCCTGAGATTACGGACCCTGATAATTTATATCCTGGACAAATCATTCGAATACCGGATGTAGAATCTGTTTTGGAAACCATCATCGCAATATCTCCAACCTGTGGATTACCTGGACGAAGTCTGCTAGTTGTCGGAAGTGGATATCCAGTGAATACTTCTGTGGAATTAAAGTTTAGCCAACAAGGATCAAATTCAGTAACCATTGGCAATACAACCAGTGATCAATACGGCAGAATTGATACCGCTGTGATTTTGCCGGATTCGGCTCAACAAGGAACAACCTGGGTTGTAACTGGAGAAGCACAGATCAGCTCCGCCAAATTTTCGGGTATTTCCAACAAATTTTTGGTAATCCCAAAGGCACCAAACCCAAACTCTGGGTCGACCTATCTTGTCCAGGAAGGGGATACGCTGCGCAGCACTGCAGTTAAATTTAACCGTGATCTTGGATCATTACTGGCAGCGAATCCCCAGATTACTGATACGGGTCAAATATTTCCAGGTGATTCAATAAATATTCCTCCTCAAGAATCCGGAACACCAATCACAACAGTTTCCCCCATATGTGGTCCAGTTGAAACTGATATTCTTGTCAATGGCACCGGGTTCCCTCCAGTTACAGCGATTAACCTAAGTATGGGACCTTACCTAGTTTCCTACGAACAAGTAGGTTCAACTACTTCGAGTCCCAACCGAACTTTTCAAACCCAATTAACCATTCCAATCACAGCTCAGGTTGCTGAGAATTGGGTAGTGATAGCTGATACGAGCGGTTTTACGAGTGTTCGCTCGACATCCAATATATTTATCATTACTCCGCCTAAAGATCCGAAAGAACCTTCGCTTTATATCGTAAAACCAGGTGATACCCTCAATAAGATCGCCGCTGAATACACTCGCACTGTAGCCGCGATATTAGCCGTAAATCCCCAAATCAGCAATCCAAATCAGCTAGAAATCGGTGAAAAGATTATCATACCTGGACAAATAGAGACGATTATCATTTCTCCAACCAGTGGTCCTGCACTCACCAATATACAGGTCGCTGGATTGGGATTTCCACCATTCTCAGGTGTAACATTGGGATTAACTCGTAAAGGAATCATTTACAGTATCGAAGGATCGATAACAACGGATGTCAACGGTTTCTTCAGAACAGATTACATAATTCCCCCCAGTGCTCAAACGGGAGAATTATGGAATGTTGTCGCACTCAAATCTGATGCCACTGGGGGTGAGATTATCGCCAGATCCAATGGTTTCACGGTTACAAGTATTCAACCTCTACTTCAACCAACGCTTACAATATGGCCCCTGGAAGGTCCGCCAGGAACCAGTTTATCTGTAGTTGGTAGCAATTTTCCTTCACTCAGTCAAATTCACTTCACTTTTGGCCGCGCAGACGACTCTCCCCATGTTTCTTCTACGACTTGGACCGAGATCAATGGCACTTTTGCGATCGATTTATTTATTCCAGTTTCAGCCCAACCAGGAGACAGCTGGATAGTTACTGCAGAAGCGATAGACTATCAAGCCAATAATTCCATTTCTCCTGCATTCACAGTCGCAAGTCCTTGAATTTCTAAAATCAAATCATTTATATCTGAGAAAATATTTCTCCCAATCCCCACAGTCGTGCAATCATAGCGATGGTGTGGATTGATATATTCTGGTAATAAAGGATCAAGATCAATCCCAACACCATCTTCATAATATCTTTAAATTGTTTTGATAAACTGGTCTGGTGATAACCTTCCTCATCAACAGAGCAAGACGGCATTGGCAGGTTTTATCAACAGTATTGCTTGGAGTTCTTATCTCCACTGCATTTCTTGCAAGTGGTCCAATTATTGTCAATACAGTTATTGATTTCGCTCTGCCGCATAAACTACGCTCATCACTCAATGAAAACGGGATCCTATATCTAACCACTTATAATAACCAGGGGGAATACGAGCACAATGAAATTAAGACCAACATCCACAATATTCTCACAACAAATCTCGGAGAAATCCAAGAGATTGTAGATTCAACCGCTTCTCCATGGATTTATCCCTGGCAGGAGGGGTCACTGATTCCTGATGAACGAATTAATCTGAGATCTTATGGTGGTATAGAGCAGCGGATCAAATTTGTTTCTGGCGGTTGGCCTCAAAATCCAAGCCTTGATTCTAGGTTAATTCAAGCTGTAATATCAACACCAATGGCAGACGCGTTTGCTATTGGTGTTGGAGATCATCTACCGATTAGCAAGAGATTTAACGAATTACAACCGTCATACTGGATAGAAGTCTCTGGAATTTACCAACCGATAGACGCAAGCGATCTTTATTGGTTAATCGAAAGTAATCCATTTCAGACAACAAACAACAATCGCTATGCTGAGGAGTTTGGAGCTATTCTCCTTGAAGAAGATTTCTTCTCCATCACCGAAAATCTTTTCCCGAATGCAAATCACCAGCTGAAATGGTTGGGGATTATCAATCCAGGTAGTATTGATTCAAACAATCTCAAATCAGTAATAACTGGTATTGAAACTATCCGTACTAGTATCACCGCTTTTGAACGAAGAGTGGTTCTGGAAACCAACCTGGACGGGTTTCTCGAAAACTATGAAACACAAGCTGCTGCCATAATTCCCCCGCTTTACCTGTTAATAGGTGAGGTACTTTTCCTGGGGCTTTATTACGTGGTGATGGTAGCAGCCTTATCTATACGACAAGTAGAAGGTGAATTATCCACCCTGGTAAGCCGTGGGGCTGAGATCAGTCAGCTCCTACGGATACAGGTTTTTGATGCCTTATTTATTTGCATAACAGCCTTTATCTTTGGTCCCATCCTGGCATATGGATTGATTAGCAGTCTTGCAAGAATTGGCCCGCTGGCTGACGTTAGTCAAACAGATTGGGTCACTCGCCTTCCCTCAGCATCTTGGTTGGCAGCCGGAATCAGTGTTTTTGCTTGTTTTACTGCGCTTATTGTTCCTGTGATTCCAATATTACGCAGCAGTGTTGTTCAACACCATCAAACTGTCACCCGGAGAAAAAACATACCTTGGTGGCACCGTTATTACATCGATGTGTTGTTATTATCGATCGGGTTGGTAGCATTATGGCGACTCAGTCTTTACGGATCCATCTCGGGAATTAATCAAGGCAACATTGATTGGTTGCTTCTATTCGCACCATTGGCACTCCTAATCGGATCTGCAACCGTCCTGCTGAGGTTATTTCCATCGATTTTTAGGATGCTGGCGTTTTTTGTTGCGCGCGGACGAGGATTAACCGCTGCAATAGCTTTGTGGCAAACAGCTCGTGATCCAACCCATGTGACAAGATTAATCTTGTTGTTTACCCTTGCAATGGCATTGGGAATTCTTTCCACCGGTCTTAATGCGACTTTGAGCTTCAGCGAAAAAGAAAGAGCACGCTATTCGACTGGGGGTGAGGCGCGCTTGTCATTCGATAATTTCATCCCCCTTTCATCCCTCGATTCCTTACCGCAAGTAAACAGCTCCAGTGCTATATGGCGGGGAACGGGTAGAGCAAATGTACGTTCTTATAGAAACATTCCTGATTTTTCAATTCTAGCGATTGATCCGCTGTCATTCGCCACAGTGTCTCAATTCAGAACAGACTACACTGATGATTATATTGGTTATGTTTTAGGTCAGTTGATTGTAGATCCCGAACAGCTGCCAGTTTCCGCGATCGCCTTGCCAAGTAATCCGACCCATCTTGGGCTCTGGATTTTTGACCCCAATCCAAACCGGACCGATGTGGATATTTTGGAATATGTCAATATTCGTGCCAAGATCCAGTCTGCAGAAGGAGAAATTGATGTCATTGATCTGGATCTCATCTCAACTGAGTTCTCTCCTGATGGAGTTCTTATTAACCCTTCCAATCCTGATAACGATTCGACAGGTTGGTTTCATTTCTTATCTTTAGTCTTTAAGGAGATGGAAGGCGATTCAGTAAAAGAAGCAGCTGGAATCACTTCTGAAACTCCTACTTGGCGATATTTTGAGGCGCTTCTTCCGGAGTATGCTGCCCAAGGATATCCCTTGTCCCTCCATTCCATGTGGATCAAAATCCGTCGCCTTCCATCAGAATCCGAGGGTTATTCCATTTCTCAAGGACCATTAATCATCGATGATCTCAGTGTTAGAGATTCCAGCAGAACTCAGAAAGCGTTTGAAGACTTTGAGGAGCTGACTACGATATGGCAAACGGATAGCGTCCAGTCGATTGCCAGCTATACCAAACGAGATATCACCCATTCCGGTGAAGCGAGTATGCGCTTGTTCCTAGGTTCACCCGATTCATCGAATTGGATGGTATTGAGCCCTGCTCAAACAACTCGAATTAATTTCATTCCCATCCTTGCAAGCCCAGTATTCTTAGAAATGACGGAACTCAAGGTAGGTGATAAATTTTCAGCTTTCATCAACGGCATCAGCCTGATACTTGAGATCAAGAATTCAGTTAACTATTTTCCCACAATGTATGAAACCGATGATTACGGTTTTATTGTTGTATCCAGAGATTCTCTATTGGCTGAATTAAATCGATCATCCCGAATACCAATAAACTACAATGAAATCTGGCTTCGGGTGGACGAAACCCAGGAAATTCCTGGTCTCCTGAGTTCTTTCCCACTAGTTAAACGCTCTTGGGAAGTTATTTCTGAACGGATGTTATTTAAATCCGATCCGTTAACCTTAGGTTTACGAAGTGTGATTTTCCTGGGATATTCATTAACCCTCTTTCTCAGCCTGGTTGGATTCGCAACCTATTTCTATATGAGTGCCAGGCAGCGGGGATCAATCTATGGAATTCTACGCTCTTTAGGTTTTTCAACACCTCAATTGTATGGCTCATTAGTTCTCGAGCAGACAATACTAATCTTCTCTGGCTTGGGTCTTGGCATACTTCTTGGTAGTATTCTAAACAAGATAATTCTGCCTGGTTTACCCATTTCCTTTGCAGATCTCCCCCCGATCCCCCCATTTGTTCCGCAAACAGACTGGTATTCTGTTGCCAGATTGATCCTGATCATGATTGGTGGATTCTTTTTCACTCTAGCTATTGGGACTTTCTTACTGTGGAAATTAAAATTGCATCAGGTCTTGAGAATAGGTGAAGAGTAAAGTGCTGTTTTTGAATTTTATTGCTCGCCACATGTTCCGTCACCTGGGGATGAATGTCGCTGTGTTGTTTTGTTTCAGCCTCGGTGCTGGTTTATTAGGGAGCCTTCCCACTTTTGCTGCCATAACAGCTGAGAAAGCTCTTGAGTCATCTCTTGTCAACGCCCACCCGTCTGTTCGGAATATCAAGGTAGAAGCTCCACTTTCTATCCTGTCCTCCGCCCTGAACGGGTATATCAATGAATCACTCGGGGATTTGGTGGATGAGCGGATTTTTGTAAATAATATTCAACGTAATGCACATTCATCTGCACCCCTTATCATCGGAGAGCAGGAAGTCTATACCGATTTAGAAGGCATATGGATTTGGTCATTCGATAAACTCACCCAACACACATCGCTGCTCAAAGGTGAATGGCCAGTAGTTACATATCCAATATCACAAGCAGATGCATTGGGACCCCCAACAATTCAGGCTGCCATCACTGAAGAAATTGCCTCACTATTGCAAATTCAAGTTGGTGATCTGCTCCAGGATAATAATGAGTATAAGTATTTGGTCACAGGAATAATACAGATCAATGATCCTGCTGAAGATATGTGGTGGCAGGATAGCTCCCCAATCTACCTTACGATAGAACCCGGTTTGAACGAAGATACTATCAGCGCTCCAATATTTATTCACTCGTCGTCAATGAGAGAATATTTCTTTGGGTATGCGAGTGAATGGAGGTATATCCTTCAACCTGAAATAATAAATATAAGTAATGCTGAAACTGTGGAGTCAGATCTAGCAAATCTTAAAAATCGATTGTCTGCAAACAAAGCAAAGATGACCAGCGGTCTTCCCAATCTGGTCCAGGATTTCCGAAAAGATCTTTCAACATCTAGGATGGTGTTGTATTTGCTCAGTATACAAGCATTTTTATTTGTGATCTTTACATTAATCCTGATGGCAACTTTATTAGTCAATAATTCACTAAGTGAAATGGCTGCTTTGACAAGTAGGGGGGCGAGCAGATATCAAATCATATTGACATTTGCTTTCCAGATGTTGATATTGGCGATCATAGCAGGTTTCATCATGGGACCATTATTGACCTGGATCGGCCTACATATTTGGGGTTGGATATCTGGTGACAGGGTCCCTGGTCTCTTACCAATAGAAACCTGGCAAATGTCCATCCTTGCTGCTGGCATTGGATGGTTTGCGGTGGTCATGGCGATCATACCCGCAACTCGCTCTGGGCTGCTTGATTGGCAGCAATCAGTTAGCCGCCCTTCTCAAGCAACCGCGTGGCAGAAAAAATACATTGATATTTTCTTATTGCTATTTGGAGCTCTACTTTATTGGCAGCTTAGCAGCTCTGGCTCATTTGTAATGAGACGTATTAAAGACTCAGATTTTGCAGATCCTTTATTATTGATCGGACCTTCACTCTTATTGATTGCTCTGGCAATGCTATATTTGCGACTGTTTCCAATCATATTAAACGGGCTCACGAGCCTAACAAAATCTGGGCGCGGTATCGTACTCCCACTTGGTCTTACAAGGATCGCTCGTAATCCCCAACGATTGAGCTGGATCGTCTTATTGATAAGTTTGGCATCAGGATTAATTCTATTTGCCAAAATATATTCAGAATCTTTAAATTCAACCCAGGTACAAATAGCTAGATATATAGCTGGCTCTAACCTCCGCCTGGATGCAAACCAGATCCAAAACTCCCATATTGCTGAGATTGAAGAAGTTCTCCCGATCAGTCAGGTGTTACGCGGCAGAGTACAAGAGAATTCAGGACGTGGGATCACTATCCTGGCCGTCGATCCAGAAACCTTCGTTAATGTATCTGAATATCCATCAGGCATGACAAACCTGACGATTGATATCATCATGCAGGCGATAAATCAACCTGCAGAGATCGATCAGGGTGAAGAGTCAACATCGACTGTCAATACTAATTCAGAACCGAAGCAAACTACACCAGCGATTCCGGCCATCATTTCTTACTCAACACTCCCAAAGGGTGGGAAGATTGGGGATCACCTGGAATTGTTGATGGCTGGTCAACCAATAACGTTTGAAATTCGCGGCATTATCGCAGATTTCCCAACCCTATCAACAGACTTTCTGATTGTCAATTCGAATACCTTCGAAAATGTGGTTAGTACCTCTATTGCAACACAATTAAGGAACAGCGAATATTGGATCAGTACTGATGAACAAAATCATGACCAGTTGGTCTCCTTGCCATTCATCAGGAATGCAATCCTAGCAGATTCTACAAAGATTCTGAACATCATTCGCAATAATATAATGACATTGGGTACTGTGCGTGCTTTTGGATTGAATGGATTGATTTTGGCAATTATCAGCCTGGTGGGATTATTATTGGCAAATTATTTCTCATTTCGCCAACGAGAATATGAGTTCGGCATCTTACGTGCCTATGGATTATCACGCGGCCAGTCCAATCTCTTGTTGGTGAGCGAAGGTATTCTTGTGCTGGTCTTGGGATTGATTTCTGGGATTATTTTAGGATACAGTTTAACCAAATTGATGCGCCCTTATATTTCCTTGGCAGTATCCAGGACTTTGCCAGGGATGACTGTCCACCAGATTGATATAAATTGGTTGAGTGTCGCCACTATCGTTGGGTTATTGACAGCCTTGTATTGTATTGCCATGGCCCTCATCGTATTTGCATTGTGGAGATCGAATATCCATCAAGTGTTAAGAACAGGTGATGAATGAGCAAAGAAGAAGAGTTTTTTGTCAATTGCAATAACCTTGTCAAGATTTATAAAATCGCGGATCTCGAAGTTGTCGCTCTCCAAGGGTTGGATTTGACCGTTTCAAAAGGTGATATTCTGGCACTGGTAGGACCATCTGGTGCAGGTAAATCTACACTGCTCAATGTGATCGGCGGGTTGGATACACCCAGTGCAGGTAAAGTTCAAGTAGCGAATTACGATCTGCTTGCTATGAAGGACAGACAACGAGTAACATATAAACGTGAAATGGTGGGGTTTGTTTGGCAGCAACCATCACGAAATCTCCTGCCATATCTATCTGCAAAAGAAAATGTTGAATTGCCAATGATGCTGAACAAAACAAGTAGTGCAGATAGATCTAAACGTGCAAACGAATTACTGGGAATTGTTGGCTTGGCTAATAGATCAGATTTTCGTCCAAACCAGCTTTCTGGTGGTCAGCAGCAGCGCGTAGCTATTGCCGTAGCTCTTGCGAACAATCCACCTCTGCTGTTGGGTGATGAAATGACAGGCCAAATAGATTCCCAATCTGCTGCAGAAGTATTTGCAACCCTGCATAGGGTGCACGAGGCATTCAATACAACAATAATCCTGGTCACCCATGATCCCCTGGTTTCAGGTTTAGTCGATCGAGTGATTGCGATTCGCGATGGTCGTACCAGCACCGAGATTCGCCGTCACAGGGACGAGCTCAGCGGTGATGTAGATGAAGAGGAATGGGTAATCCTCGACCAGGCAGGTCGACTTCAATTACCTAAATCATATGTTGATTCCCTTGCGCTGAAAGAACGCGTAAAAGTAAGGCTAGAAGATGATCATGTCACAGTTTGGCCGCAGCATAAAGTTGAGGAATTTATTAAGCTGGGTGCACCTGAAATCGCTCATTTTAAACCAGCCTACAGAACCCCTATCACTACAAACGGGAATACACTCAAAGTTGAAAATGTATCTCGGGAATTTGATCTCGGCAGTGAAAAAATATCTGCACTAAAGGATGTATCCTTCGAGGTTAAAGCTGGGAGGCTTGTATTAATTAGAGGTCGATCAGGTTGTGGAAAAACAACATTATTAAATATAATTGCCGCTCTGGATCAGCCGACTCAAGGTGATATCATCGTTGGTGAGAGCTCTATCGGACAAATGAGTGAAAGTGAGATTATTCAGTATCGAAGGAGGCAAATCAGCTTTATCTTTCAAACTTTTGGATTGCTTCCCTTCCTCACTGTTGAAGAGAATGTCGAAATTCCTCTTCGCTTAGTGAAAACTCCACGGGAAGAACGCAATGCCAGAGTTGCTGAAGTCCTAAAATTGGTCTCATTAGACCACCGTGCTAAACATCGCACTTATGAGCTCTCCGGCGGAGAACAACAAAGGGTTGCAATATCTCGTGCTCTCGTGAACCGCCCTTCTCTACTCTTAGCAGACGAACCGACTGGACAATTGGATAGTAATACTGGTGCAACCATAATTCGTTTACTTCATGAAATTGCAGACCAATTCGGAGTCACTGTTATCGTCGCAAGCCATGATCCAAACGTGGTTCAATATGCTGATACCATCATCGAGCTGAAAGATGGCCAAATAATCAATCTAATTGATCAAACAGATGTGAGTCATGCTAATGGTGTCAATTGATCATCAATGGAAAATGATAGACAAAGATCAATAGACGCACGTATGTTCAGAAACCACTAACTCAAATACACGGAATAAGCTATGGCAAAATTTATCCTTCAGCGTTTGCTGGTCATTCCGCTCCTACTTCTGCTGGTCAATTTCCTGGGATTTACCTATGCGCAATACGCCCGTCCTATCCGGGCTGCTAGAACCCCATATGTGCAGGCAGAAGAGGCGGGTCCTTTAATTCCAGAAT
>DATKXE010000641.1:0-2639 GCA_035529195.1 Anaerolineales bacterium | reverse complement strand
AGCAGGGTGGCAGCCGCCATAACAGTTCCACTGTCGCCCAACCTTCGGCCCCGGTGATTCAGCACAGCGAGGATGTCGTCCAACAATCGCCCGTACTGATACAGCGCTGGGGCATCGGCGATGCGTTCGACTACTTCGCTGAGAGAGCAAACCTGATCCCTGGTTTCCGGATGTTCACAATCATCCTGGGCATGAACCCGATCAACATGAGCCACGTGGATCGTAGTGCAGCTAACATCCTGCGTGCATTGATCGAGTTCATTCCCGGTGGAGGACTGATTACCCGGGCTCTGGATAATTACAGCATCTTCGAACGAGTTGGTGACTGGGTCGAGCAGCAAATCCGAACCCTCGGTATGACCGGTGATGCCATCAGACTGGCGGTAACGGAGTTTCTCGATTCCCTGAGCTGGACAGACATCTTAGACCTCGGCGGAGTCTGGCGCAGCGCCAGACGAATCTTTACGGAACCCATCAATAGGATCATCAGTTTCGCCAGGGGGCTCGCAACCGGAATTATCCGATTCATCAAGGAGGCCATCCTCCGTCCGCTGGCAAGGCTTGCAGAAGGGACGCGCGGTTACGACTTGCTCAAGGCTGTCCTGGGTCAAGATCCGATTACCGGCGATCCTTATCCCCGCACCGCTGATACTCTGATTGGTGGCTTCATGAGGCTGATCGGTAAGGAGGAGGTCTGGAACAACATCAAGCGCGCCAATGCGGTAGGGCGCGCATGGGCCTGGTTCCAGGGTGCCCTTAGCGGTCTGCTGGCGTTTGTCCGACAGATCCCCTCGCGTTTCATGCAAGCCCTGGGAGAACTTGAGCTTGCAGACATCGTGGTGCTACCACGGGCCTTTCTCCGAATAGGACGTGTATTTGGCGGTTTCATTGGTCAGTTCATCTCCTGGGCGGGCCGGCAGGTCATGAGTCTTTTGCAAATCATCTTCGAAGTAGTGGCCCCGGGAGTCATGCCCTATATCAGGCGTGCAGCAGGCGCTTTCCGCACCATTATCCGTAATCCCATCGGCTTTGTCCGCAATCTGGTCCGTGCAGGCATCCAGGGTTTCCAGCAGTTTGCCGGAAATTTCCTGACACATCTGCGCACCTCGCTGATCGGCTGGCTCACAGGTACCATGAGCGGTGCGAATATCTATATCCCGCAGGCATTCAACCTGCGCGAAATTCTAAAATTCGTGCTCAGCGTGTTGGGGCTCACCTGGCAGAACATCCGCAGAAAACTGGTCCGGGTGATCGGCGAGCGGGCAGTGAGTGCCCTGGAAACTGGATTCGAGCTGGTCAGGACCCTGGTTACAGAAGGGCCGGCAGCCGCCTGGCAGAAGATCCTGGAAGGCATATCCAATCTGCGCGAGATGGTGATGGAGCAGATCATGAACTTTGTGCGTGATCGTGTCGTACAGGCTGCGATTACGCGCCTCGTCACAAGCCTCAACCCGGCAGGCGCATTCATTCAAGCCATCATCGCTACCTACAACACAATAATGTTCTTCGTGGAGCGGTTGCGGCAGATCGCGCAGGTCGCGATGGCCTTCATTGATTCCATCGCTGCCATTGCCAGCGGGAACATCAGTGCCGCTGCCAATCGGGTGGAGCAGACCATGGCCGGTATGCTGACTCTGGTTATCAGCTTCCTTGCACGAATTGCCGGCCTTGGTCGTGTGAGTGATGCTGTGACGGGACTGATCAATCGCGTCCGGGTGCCGATTGATCGGGCGCTGGATCGGGTGGTGGCCTGGATTGTGAGGCAGGCTAGGAGAATGGGACGATTCATCGCCCAGGCAGGTGTGCCTCAGGATCCAAACGAAAGGGCGAGACAGGGGATGCAGGCAGCTATCAGAGCAGTCAATAGATTTGCAGGAAGAAGAGTGGGAGCAGTTGTTTTGACTCCTTTACTTTCTATTGTAAAGGTTAGGTATGGATTTCAAACTCTTCATGTTGTACCAACAGGCAGAAACTAGTCTGTTGAAGGAATATTAAATCCCAGATTAATTCGACAAACTCGAGTTTTTCAGGAAATGATTGCCGCAACGGAAGAATCTACTATACATGGTCCAGTTCAGAATTTGATAAATATTTTAACAGCTCACCCATTTAATTATAATTATCGCTCCCCCCAAGGGAAGCGATCCGTAGACCGTATTATTGAAAATATCAATGCTATTGGTGATATAGGCTACAATTATGTAAATATTCTTGCATCTGGAAGACTCAATGAAGCCCATGGTTTTCCACGCTTAGTTACGCAGCTGGAAAATCGGGATATGATCATCACTACCTATCCAGTTTTGGTCGAAGCCTTGCGTATGATTTCAGGAGGATTCAGAGTCAATAATATTCGCTTCGAAGACACAGAACCAGCAGGAATTTACGATATAGATATAGGTGTTTTGAACCCACGTAGTGGATATTCAATGGTCAACCAAGTAAAACTCACAACCCAAACAGGAGTAAGAGAAAATCTTAATAGTGCAATGAGACAGTTGATAAATGTGAGGGCTTCTAGAAAGGTGATAGTGCTTTTTGTTTCAGGCATTACTTTTAATAATTACTCTTTGACACTTAATCGGCAAATAGAAGCTAGAGTTGCAGGTTCAAGATTTATAGTAGATATTGTATTGGTA
>DATKXE010000640.1:0-2424 GCA_035529195.1 Anaerolineales bacterium | reverse complement strand
TGGATGCTATCATTCTTGCATTTGATACTACAATATATATTTAAAGCGAGAAAATTGCCAGTATAATCCAGAAAGGCAGGAGATATATGAACAAAATCGAAATTAAGTTTGAGCATCTTTCCTTCCACGCAGAGCTGAATGACAGCCCGACATCCAACGAACTCTGGAAGCACCTGCCGCTTGAAAGCCAGGTAAACACCTGGGGAGAAGAGATCTACTTTAAAATACCCCTCTATATGCCTCAAGAACCGGACGCTCACGAGATTGTTGCAATCGGTGAGTTGGGATATTGGCCAGTTGGCCAAGCTTTCTGCATTTTCTTTGGCCCCACCCCAGTAAGCACCGATGAGCGCCCGCGCGCATACAGTCCGGTCAACATCCTTGGAAAAATTATGGGTGACTGTGAACAGTTGAAATCGATCCAGAACCAGGAAAAAGTGCGCTTGGAACGATTAGAGTAATTACATTATAAATATCCTTATACTCATCCCCCTGTATTATGAGGACGGGTTTATGTATAAATAAATAGTGAATAAATATCGAATTGAGAACAGAAAGGTCGACCAGTGTATCAACCTACTTGCATCTGCCAGCAGAATTTTTTGAGCAACAATCTACCTGCTGAGATCAAAATTAACCATTCTATAGTATTGGTCTAACGATCCTCACGAAGGATGGCAAAAGTCCCTGATTTTGATACGATTGGAAAAAACTTCTGGTGAGAGCACTTCTGCATACCCATTACCACCTTCTCGAACTGGAAGAAATTTATTTAATAATGCAATTCTTCAAATTTGGAGAGCATTCGAAGGAGAAATAAAATGAACCGGCGAATAACATTAACACTCTTGGTAGCGGTCTTAGCGCTGGCAACAATGGCATGTGAATTGAGTGGAATTTTGGTTGAGAATAATGTCGTTTCAGGAGAACGAGGCTCGGGCAATGTGGTCGAAGAAACACGACCGATCAGTGGAGTCACAGGTGTGGACCTGGCTACCATCGGAAATGTGATCATCGAGATTGGGGAAAAAGAATCACTGCGCATTGAAGCAGAAGATAATCTGATGAAGTATTTTGAAACCGATATTCGGGGTGAAACCTTGAAGATCAGCACCAATCCATCAACTGTCAACTTGAGACCGACAAAACCCGTATATTTCTTCCTGACGGTGAAGGATCTTGAGCGAGTCAGCATCTCCGGGTCTGGTGATATTCAGGTACCAGACCTGGAAAGCGGCCAGTTCAATGTGGATATTGGCGGATCGGGAGATATCAACATGGGAGACCTGCTCGCCGACCGGTTGGAAATCAACATCGGTGGTTCTGGAGATGTGAGCACTGGCAGGGTTATAGTCCCATCATTGCGGGTCAAAATCAACGGATCGGGAGATATCACCTTGATGGAATTGAAAGCCGATGATCTGTCATTGAATGTCAACGGTTCTGGTAATCTACGTATTAATGATGGAAATGTTGGCGAACAGGATATTGACATCAATGGATCTGGAAACTTTCAAGCTGAGGATCTAGCCAGCAAGGTGACCAATATCAACATTGGGGGATCAGGAGATATTACTGTATGGGTAGTTGACACTTTAGATGTAAGAATTATGGGCAGCGGAAATGTTCGCTATTACGGGAGACCTACTGTCTCATCGACCGGCAACGGCAGTGGAGATATCACCAACCTGGGAGATAAGTGATCTCCTTCTAAACGCGTTTGGGTGTTCTGGTTTTAAACCAGAACACCCATCTGTTCTTTCTTGAGCAAACAAACAATTACTGGTAAGCGAAAACTTTAATTGGATAGACGATAATTCAGGTGGAGCCCTCTTCCCAAAAATATCTACTTCTCAAATGATTCGATCCTAAATTCTTCTCGCTCCTCGAAAAACCTGGAAGGATATAGATAGTGAACTCCAGAATTTCCTGTATGCGGCTGCTACCTCTCCTTAATTTGATATTGAGATCATGTAATTCCTCAAGTTTTAAACAAGATAACCAGGGTTGGGTTCTATTGAGATATTATGCAAACGAGGAAAAGGGAATAACCGGAGCAGAACCAGTCGGTCTTCTATCACAATCTATATGCGTTCTCTCCCATTGAGTGAGTTGTTGATTTGCAATTTCAACACCGATGAGGAATTCTCCACCACCTGAATTCTTAGTGTAAGGGAAAATCATGGAAAACGTTCAACCGGAAGAGAAAAGGGAGAGCAGCGCTGCTTCACGCCTGTTCGCGGTGGATGCATTACGTGGTCTGATCATCATCTTCATGGCCCTGGACCATGCGGGTTTTTTTGTGGCTCATAAACATTCCACTGGGGAGTATTGGGTTTCCGGATTGCTATCCTCATAGGCTCATCAATCCCTTATTATGGACATTGCTGCAGTTTCCAACCAGGATTTCAGCAGAATAAAAAA
>DATKXE010000639.1:0-2521 GCA_035529195.1 Anaerolineales bacterium | reverse complement strand
ATTCCCGTAACTCCTCGCTTGAGCAAATGCTCACTAGTGTTTATTTGCTCACAACCAGTATAGCATAAATCTATCCCTGGGTATATGTGTGGGAATGTGTGGTGTCCTGGACATACTATATACTTTAAGGGATTTGGGAATGAGATCTTTATAGAGTAATTGATAGAATTGGCTGGAATCCAGCAACGCAGCCACAAATATCAACTTCCAGTATAAGCCCATCCATAGCTAAGAGTATTAGGTAGGTAAACTCATGCTATGATTATTATTGGGATTATGGCCAATGCTTGAACCCGAAACCCAATTCTAATCGGTCCAGCATTTGATTAATTCACGAACAATTGATATGGTGACAAATGAACAAAACCCTAAAATTAATCGCTTTTGATATTGAAATTGCTCAATCCCTGCCGGATGGGGTTGAGGATTGGTCACATCACCGGCCGTTAGGAATCTCGTGTGCAGCCACGTTGACAGCTGGAGAAGCCCCTGTGGTATGGCATGGAAAAACCGACTCAGGTGAGTTTGCCCCCAGAATGGATCCTGCTGAAACTCAGGATCTGGTCAAATATCTTCAAGCCCAGGTGGAACTAGGGGGGACGATTTTAACCTGGAATGGGCTGGGTTTTGATTTTGATATCCTGGCAGAAGAGAGCGGCATGGCTGCGGAGTGCTCAGAATTAGCCCGGCAGCATATCGATATGATGTTCCATGTGTTTTGTTTGAAGGGCTTCCCGCTGGGTTTGGATAAAGCGGCCAAAGGCATGGGCCTGGCTGGGAAAACTCCAGGGATTACGGGTGATATGGCACCCAAGATGTGGCGGGAGGGACTTTTCCAGGAGGTACTGGAATATGTCCAGCAGGATGTGCAATCACTGATCGATCTGTGGTTTGCAGTTGACGGATTGCGGCAGCTGAAGTGGACGAGCAACCGGGGCTACCCGCAGCGTTTATCCCTACCCTCCGGATGGGTGACAGTTGAGCAGGCTCTCAAACTGCCTCTGCCAGATACATCCTGGATGTCTGATCCATGGCCGCGCTCAAAATTTTCGGGGTGGTTAGTCTAGATCTTTAAAGTACCTTGGATTGGTGTAGTTCTCGAAGATCAAGAATGAAGAATGACCTTCATCAACAAATTGATACGGGATGTGGGGTACTTTCAAAGTCATCTGATGATTGTATTTAGTCCAGAAAAATCCCACTTGTGATCTGAACTAAACGCCCATCACCAATTTTGCCAGCACCGGCAAATGGTCTGAACCTGTATCCTCACCCACCCAGGCTTCCAAGCAGCTCAGTTGTTCAGTGTACCAGATGTAATCAACCCTTAACATCGGGAAAAAGGTTAACCTGCTCAACAGGTGGTTGAGAGCCAGCATTCGTCGCCACGGTCCAATCCGTCTAGGTAAGGTGTGACCTCGATCCCGGCCTGCTACTTGAAAAGCATCCTTCAATCCCATTCTGCGCAAGTAGGCATATTCTCCCCACCAATCTGCCAGGTTGAAATCACCAAGAAGGACGGCTGGGGAATCATTAATTGCCAGTTCAGCCAGCGAAGTGATCTGCTGCCAGGTTTGGCGATCAAATTTCAAGCCCCTCCAATGGGGTTTCGGCGGTGGGGGATGGGCAATAATCAGGGTGACCTGCGTCCCGTCAATATCCACAACCGCCTTTAAATCCGGACGCACAACCGAGAAATGCAGCTGCTTGGAATCGAGAATTGGGCAGCGGCTGAGTAAGGCTTTTCCGGCGAATCCACCAGGATAGATGACCTGGTGTGGGTATTCTAGTCCCAATTCATCTGATAGGGCTTTCGCTTGCCGGTCGCTGACCTCCTGGAAAGCGACCAGGTCAGCACCCGAATCACTGACCACCGGGATCAGCTTCTCAGGCTTAGCCCGGTCATTACCGACATTGCAGGTCTTTACGGTGAAGGGTCTCACGACAGAAAAATCTCCACTCTGAAATTATTCTTCCCAATCCAAATTCTCTTTCTTAGATCACATTTATTACCAATTCATACACTGTAATTTTTGCCAGAAAATTTTATTGATTTAACCTAGGTCAATGATATCGATGCGCTTGGTATCTTCAGCTTTCAAGGTTCCCGAACCTTCAACCAGCAGCACCAACCCGCAATCTATGCCATAGGTTTCCAGCTGTCCAACGGCATATTGTCGCCTTGACTCTGGAGTTGAGAGGAGCGATTTATCGACTGTGTGTGCCGGGAGCACCCCCCGGGAAAATTCCAGGCGCTGGCAGGTGATCTCATTCTGACTGGGGGCGATGATCCACTGCTCCAGGTGAAAGCGTGACACCCGGCGAACCGTGTCACCGGTGTTTGCGAGGATGATCACCAAGACAGGTCGCACAGTTTCGATCGTCAGGTAGATTGCCAATGCGATCAAATCACTCTGGGAAATCTCCTCCCTGGCCTGCTTTAATTTTAATATATTGGCAATCCCCAGGGTCTGCATTTTGGCTTCAGCTTCGCAGGCTAAATTGGACATCATTGCCACCG
>DATKXE010000638.1:0-4558 GCA_035529195.1 Anaerolineales bacterium | reverse complement strand
GTAATTGTATTGCGGATTATTTGGAAACCGGGAAACCAGTTCCTTTTGGGTTTTAACAGCCTTACCCCAATCATCGACCTGGCGATATGCCTGAATAAGCTTGGTGAAAATTTCAACCTCATCACTGGAAATTATCGCGGCTTCCCAATAGTCGATAGATAACTGGTCATTTCCCTCCATTTGAGCGATATCACCTAATGAAGTCAAACCTTCAGGAGATAATTCACCGGATGCGTGAACTTGCTCGAGATAGGTCTTTGCAGCATTTCGATCACCAGCTTGGAGAGCAAAAATCCCAGCTTGCTCAAGGTATTCGAATTGCCTTGGTGAGTAATGCGCAGCTTGAGCTAAAGCATTGGAAGCTGCCAATTTGTCATTGGCGATGATCGCATTGTGAGATTTATGGAGCAATCTGTTCAGAGATGCCCAATCGCTGGAAACCATGAGCACCATAATCAATATCAAGGGTAAACTTATAAGAATCCCCCTAAGCAATTTCCTGATTTTCGACACATGGGAATTATAGCCGACGGTGACAAATATCAGTTGTTTTCCTGAGTTTGTCTGGCTATAATTGAATGTGATCGCCATCATTGGAGGTAATATGGATTTTGCATTGACGGACGAGCACCGTATGGTGCAGGAAATGGTAAAAGGATTCGCCAAGAAAGAGGTCGCACCGATCATTAAAGAATACGATCGCAAACAAGAAATGGCGGGATTTATCCTGCCTCGCATGGCGGAGTTAGGTATTTTAGGAATCTGCTTGCCAGTGCGTTATGGTGGACAGGGGATGGATTACATCGCTTTAGGATTAGCCTGTGAAGAACTTGAAGCCGTCGACAGCACTTTGAGGGTGGTGATGTCTGTTCACGTTGGATTGAACAGTTTGGCATTGTTGCAATGGGGAACAGAGGAACAAAAAATGAAATTTTTAGTTCCCCAATCTCGAGGAGAGAAGATTGCTTGTTTTGGGTTAACTGAACCTGGGGCTGGTTCGGATGTCGCTGCAATGACCAGCACAGCAAAACGTTCCGGCGACGGTTATATTCTCAATGGTGAAAAAATGTGGATCTCCCTGGCTACAAAAGCTGATCATGCGCTGGTTGTTGCACGGACAGATCCAGAGACTCCTGATCCCCATGATGGTTTGAGCGCTTTTATGGTCGAGATCGATCGCCCGGGTGTCTCCACTGGAGATATCCATGGGAAATTAGGTGTTCGGGCTGGATCAACAGGATGGTTAGCTTTCCAGGATGTTGAGATTCCAGTGAGTAATCGCCTTGGAGAAGAGGGAGAGGGATTTAAAATCGCGATGTCTTGCCTGGATAACGGTCGCTATACTGTTGCAGCTGGCGCAACTGGATTAATTCGGGCGAGTATGGAAGCCAGCCTGAAATATGCCCGGGAGCGGCGTGCATTTGGACGTGAAATTGGTAAATTTCAGCTGGTCCAGCAGAAAATTGCCAACATGGTAAAATCTTACGAAGCTGCAAAATTGCTTTATTTGCGGGCAGGTTGGATGAAGAACCGAGGCATTCGCAATACTAAAGAAACATCCCTGGCAAAATGGTTTGCTACAGATGCATCTTTCGAAGCAGCCTCAGAAGCGATCCAAATACATGGAGCTTATGGTTATAGTGATGAGTATGAGGTCGAGCGTTATTTAAGAAATGCAAAGGGAGCGATCATTTACGAGGGGACGAGCGAAATACACCAATTAATGCAGGGTGGTTATGCCCTTGAGTATCGAGATGATCCATCTTTGCGCTGTGAACTACCAGCTTTTGATGAAAAGGCTTGGCAAAACCCATAATAGTTATTACTCAATTTTAAATATTAGGAGGTTGCTTTGAAAATCGTAGTGTGCGTCAAACAAGTGCCCGACACTGCTGCAAAGGTTGTGGTAGAAGATGGGCAGATCACCTGGGGAGATTCCCCGCTGGTGATAAATCCCTGGGATGAATATGCTGTCGAGACTGCATTGATACAGCAGGAAGCCCATGGTGGAGAAGTCACTGTAATCAGTGTTGGGGGAGAAGATGCCAAAGAGGCTCTAAAGCATGCCCTGGCGATGGGGTGCGGCAATGCCATATTGGTCTCTGAACCAGGAATTGAAAAATCTGATAGCCTGCTAACTTCACGAATCTTAGCCGCAGCTATCCAAAAAATCGGGGACGTCGATGCGGCATTTTTTGGCCGGCAGGCAATTGACGGGGATGTCGGAGTCACAGCAGCCCAAACTGCTCGGGTATTGGGATGGCCATCATTGACGCTGGTTTCAGCGATTACCGAGCTCGATCCTGGTAACAATACAGTACGGGTTGAAAGATCTATTGAAGAAGGCCGCCAGGTCGTGGAAGGAAAACTTCCAGCAGTGATCAGCGTAGTCAAAGATATCGGGGAACCGCGCTATCCATCTTTTATGGGAATCCGCAGAGCATCTCGGGCTGAGATTCCGATCTGGAGTACGTCCGACATCGGTGCGGAACTATCCGAGCCGGTAGTTACCTGGCCTGAAATTACCAATCCTCCTCAGCAGGAGGTAGTGACTGAATTAGTCACAGGTGGATCTCCGGAGGAAATTGCTGGGAAATTGGCAGATAAAATCTTAGAAGAGAAGGTGCTGTAATGGCTGATAAGGTTTGGGTCTATATCGATCAGTATAAAGGGGAGGCGATCGGAGCATCTTGGGAAGTTGTGGGTGCAGCTCGAGTGCTTGCCGATCAATTGGGCGGAGGGGTAACAGCAGTTGTTGCTGGTTCTGCAGTTCAGCAGGTTGCTGAACAAGCACAACATTATGGAGCGGACCAGGTTTATATGTGTAATGATGGCACCCTGGATGAATTCCGGGCAGAACCCTATGCCAGCTTGTTGAGTGGATTGGCAAGGGAACATCAACCGGAAGTCATTTTATTTCCAACCACAAGCCGGGGACGAGAATTAGCTGCGATGGTGGCAGTTGATCTGGGTACAGGCGTGATGCCAGATGTAACTGCGCTGGAAATCCAGGATGGGAATATTGTAGTCACAAGACCAGTCTACGGCGGAAAACTGATTTCGAAAGCTGTTTGCAGTTCCCGCCCACAATTGATCACCACCAGGATACGGGCATTTACATTACCGGAACCTGATCCAGCAAAAGCTGGAAATGTTGAGCAAGTCAATGCGTCTGTCTCTGAGGATCAAATCCTGACGAAAGTCTCGGGTTATTCAGAAAGCAGCGCTGGTGTAACGCTGAACGATGCTGCAGTGATTGTGTCTGGTGGTAGAGGCGTGTCAAATAATCCATCCCTTGTGCCACCCGATGGAATGGATGAGAAGGAAGCTGAAGTTTGGAAGGCTCAGCAAGGCTTCAAACTGATCGGCGATCTTGCGGGAGTTCTTGGTGGTGCAGTTGGTGCCAGCCGTGCGGCAGTCGATGCAGGATATGTACCTTACGATCACCAGGTAGGTCAGACCGGGAAAGTCGTCTCCCCAGATTTGTATATCGCCTGCGGAATTTCTGGTGCAATCCAACACCAGGCGGGGATGAGAACAAGTAAAGTTATCGTGGCGATCAATAAAGATTCTGAAGCACCAATCTTTAAGATGGCACGCTTTGGAGTCGTTGGGGATTTATTTGAAATCGTGCCACCATTAACAGCGGCATTAAAAAATCGTTTAAACACCTAAGAGTGAAAATATTTAATTAAAGAAATGGCGTGAGATGATCCCCTCACGCCATTTCTTTATTAGATATCCAAACAGCGAACCAGAACTTTCCTCCTATGTGATCTGGACCTGTGTTCAAAGAGATACAGCCCCTGCCAGGAGCCGATACTTAACTTTCCGTGATCAATGGGAATAGATAGGCTTGTGGAGGTGATCATGGCGCGCATATGGGAGGGGGAGTCGTCCGACCCTTCTAAGGTGTGTTGGAACCAAGGTTGGTTTTCAGGGACCAAGCGTTCCATAAATTCTTCTAGATCAAGCTTGGCAGAAGGATCATAGCTCTCGCTGATCACTAAAGAAGCGCTTGTGTGCGCAATAAATAGGTAGCACATGCCCTCTTCAATTGCCCATTCTCGAATGAGCGCATCCACTGATGTGGTGAAAGGGTAGAGACCTTTTCCCTGAGATTTTATCTCAAGTGTGCTTTTATTCCATTTCATTGATAATTCTCTTATTAGTTAGCTCTGAATGAGTATACGAGATTATACGTGATATACGGATGAAGTTTCAAGCCAGGTGATTTCAGAGTAACATTTTTAGATCAGCTAAAAGACAATTAAAACGTGCACAATTAATACGTGCCCTGTCAACCCAAAGTAGAAATGTCCTATTAATTCCAAAGTACAGATGTCCTATTTGGGAGGACATCTACATCAATCCGAAGATTGAGCGGGTTCATTCTGAGCGACCTTAGAGACGGGTTTGCTTCTTTGGAATTGTCCATATCTACGCCAGGGGTGGTTTTTACCAGGCTTGTAGGGTTTCTTGAGTTTGTGGTCGATATCTTTACTAGACACCACTTCAGCCTGCCGGAGCTGTTTCTGATAGATCGTGTACTCAAGTG
>DATKXE010000637.1:0-2020 GCA_035529195.1 Anaerolineales bacterium | reverse complement strand
CCGGTGGAGAGAATCACAGCCTGGACTTTAAGTTGGTGCGCCTGGCCTTGATGCGTGTAATGCACCAGCTTGTCTGAACCCAGCGCCTCGATTTGTTGGATAGCGTCGATGCCACTGATGATCCGAATGCCGCGCTGCTGGAAGTTTTGCACGATGATCTCTGAAACGGCCTGATCTTCACTGCTAAGGATCTGCTCGCTGCGCTCGAGCATAGTGACCTGGGCGCCAAAGGCTGCAAAAATGGAAGCCAATTGGCAGCCGGTGGCCGCCGCACCGACAATGATCACCGAAGCAGGTAGTTCTTTAAGCGCCCAGACATCGCTGTGGGTCAAGGCCAGCTCTGCACCGGGGAAATCCAGCCGCCGGGCGCGCCCGCCCGCGCACAGGATGAATTTGTCAGCTTTGAAATGAGCTCCATCCGGCAGGCTGAGGGTATGCGCATCCTGGAAACGGGCTTCGCCAACCTCGCTAAACACCTGAACCCCCACATCAGAAAGATGACCGATCAGCTGCTTTTTTTCATGGATAGTGTAAACCACCTGCGCCGCCCGCCGCATCACCTGGAAAAAATCGAGCTGCGGTGCGCTACCTCTCAACCCATATTCGGGGAATTGCTGCGCTTCACGCAGCAGCCGGGCAGTGTGGGCCAACACCCGCGTTGGGACGCAGCCATCATTGGTGCAGGTACCGCCCATGCGGTCCCGTTCGATGAGGGTGACCGAAGCGCCTAATTCACGGGCACGCAAAGCCGCCGTCACCCCTGCAGGACCGCCACCGACCACAATCAAGTCACAGTCAAAATGATTGTTTACTTTTTGAGCCATAGATTTACCTTTTCGGGTTTTAAAGTATCATTGACGACACCGAACAATTGGGTGGTAAGAATATCCATATCCACTTCATCATGGGCAACTTCAGCAAATCGGGCCAAAGTTTGTTCAGCATCATACTTCTTGCGGAAGAAACGTCGGTCGATAAAATCCTGGATACGAAGACGGAGGGGGTTAAACAAAGCCGCGATCATAAGCGTAGAAAACACGATCACGATCTGGGACTGCTGACCGGTAAAGTTTTCAACCAGACTCTGCAGCAGCACCACGCTGCCAAAATAAACCAGCACCAACAGTCCAGTCAACAGCGTGTATTGCAGCGTGCGGCGGATGATGACATCGATATCGAACAGGCGGTAGCGCAGGATGGCCACTGCGATCATCCCGCCCATCACGGTAGTGGCAAAAGTCGATATCAGATTGACGAGACTGGATGTGTTCGGATTAGCCTCATAAAACCCTAGGGTACCGGCCAACAGTATCAGGGCCAGCGTGCCAAAGCCGATGATAACGCCTCCCAGACCCCAGCGCATCTGCGCCCGGCTGACGGTATCCCGCATGGTAAAGGCGTTGTGGATCAGGATCGTCACAGCTAAGAATATAGAAAATACAAACCAAAACCAGCTGATGGGATTTTCCGAATTAATAATCACCAGGATCAACCCAATGCCCAGTGCTGCCCAGGACAACCACGGGCGACGTTGGTGGATGGGCTTGGGGTGGGGAAAGACCAGCGCAAATCTAATTAGAGCAAAAGGCAACAGCAGCCCAAAGAGAATAATATCTTGAACATTGACATTGGCGACTGAAACAACCCATTCTGGAAAACCCATGGGAAGGGTTTCTGATAGATCAATAATGACCAATATCACCATAATGAGCAGAAAAGCACCTGCCGCGGGATTTCCAGGCTGGCGTAAAAAAATGAAAGCAGCCAGCGCTACCAAAATAATCCCGGAGGAGAAACCGGCCAGTTTACCTGGATCAAGGAATGAAACCCGCAGCCATTTTCCGATTTGCCAGTTCAACAAAGATACGGGTAACTGGATTTCTTGTCCGCCGCGCAGCACTGTGTATTCGAGGGTTGCTCCTGCTCGCCAGGCCTCCTGGATCGTAGGCGAGAGATGGACGGTTTGCCAATCCGCGGCAATCCCTTCAACGGCAATCACATGGTCACCAGGCTGTAAACG
>DATKXE010000636.1:0-4476 GCA_035529195.1 Anaerolineales bacterium | reverse complement strand
CCAGGAATAAGACCACACCTAATAAGAAACCACCCAGATAGGGGTTAATATAGGGTTTGGTCTCGCGTTTTGTCAGGAAGGCGAGCAGAGAACGTTTCTTTGGAACCGGTGTTGATTCTGTAATTGTTGTCATCAGACAGTTTCCTCCTGGGTTGGATCTGTGAAATCCGGTTCTTCTCGAAGGTGGATTTCAACTTCATCCCAACCAACCATCATTGCTTTAATAGAAACGAAAGGCGTCGGACCAGTGGTGGTCAAATAAACATGTGCCACGATAAATGAAGCAAACAACCAGGCGATCAGCGTGTGAAAGGGTGCCAGATAGGTTAACCCGCCGATGCTTGCAGAAATCTCCGGAAAACGTTGGCTCCCCCACATCAAGATGCCTGTGATCCCAATTAATGGTAAGAGGACATTTAAGATTCCGAAGTAGGTGATTTGCTGCAGGGGGTTGAGTTTCTTTTCTGGTGTTTTCTCAAATGGGTGTTCTTGGGCCTGGAAAATGCCCCGGATATAGAAGATCGCTTGCTCAAAAATCTGGTCAAAGAAACCGCGTGGCCTGGGGATGTATTGCTTGATCTCCCCACTGACCAGGTGGTAGAACAAAGACAATGCCGCGTTTACCACCAATATCACGGCGAGAATATTATGAACCAACACCACATAGCGGAAGTTGAAAATTCCGAATGTGTCTGGACGGTGAATTATGAGTCCGGTAAAAAGCAACAGCAAAATCACAAAAGTTTGCAGCCAATGCCAGAGGCGTTCATACACGCTGTACATGTAGACCTTCTTGAGCTCAGGCTTTGCAGGTTTGTAACGCAGGGCAGCATAAAGCCGCAAACCTGCGTGTAAAGTGACAGCCATAACTACCCCCAGGAAAACCAGGCTGCCGATCAAATCCACCCAATTAACCCGATCGTACCCAAAGATATAGAATTCTTCATCCTCCGCCAGGGGCAGATAGAATAATTCACCGCTATCTTCATCCAGGATCAGTTCCCCAGTCTCCTGGATATTGCTTCCTGGGGCAAATTCAGGTAATTTCCCACCTGGCAGATAAGAAGCCAATTTGAAGGGTTGGTAGATGCGTGAATCAGCACCATGGCATTCCTGGCAATCTTTCGTGACCCATTCACCATTAGCAACATCGTGGTTGATGCTGTAAGGTTGGATGTCCCCCACAATACGTGGATTCTCAACGCCCAGGCTTTCCAGACGATCAACGATTAATTTCTCTTTATCCACACTATCGATCAGAAGCTCTGATGAATTTAACCGACCATCGCTATCCGCATCAAAGACAAACAAGATTTCAGCATGGTAATCCTCACCATCAAAGTAGGCTGCCTCAAGATCCTGCAGGCGCACTGGGCGTGGTGGATCACCATAAATCCAATACCATGAACTGACCAGGTTGTGGGGAGCCAGCTTAACATTGCCATCCACATCCTGGCGTGGCAACAAAACCGGTTCGAAGCCAGTAATCAGTGAATTCATGGACAGGGGATCACCATCGATACCCTGGCAATCTTTGCCTGGTGTCGAATCAAGGTTTAATACGGTGTAGTCCAGCTGCGCCAAAGTGTTGGAGTACATTTTGGGGACATGGCAGGATTCGCAACTCAGCGAATCAAAATGGCGCTCCTGGTATGGCAACCAATCATGTCCGCTTTCAGTGCTGTGGCAGGATTCGCAGCGCCGCATCGTATCCACTAATTCAGGGCTTACGCTGCTTTGAGCACTTTGTCCCCGTGCGAACTGGTGTACAGGCTGCTGCAAGTATTCACCGATCTCAATCCGCCTTGGATCAAACACCAGGTGTTCTGGGCGGCTATTCTCGTCTTCCTGGTAGTAAACAGGATTATTTAATGAGAAGTGGCAATCCGTACAATTCAGCAACCGTTCAGCATGAATATCCCATGAACGAGATAGCGTTTCTTTATCCGCTAAATTCATTCCGGAATCGCTCAGCTTCTGACCCGCTATGATCTGCCCTGTCGTGACCGTACGCATTCGCTCCGGGACACAACCACCTGAAACCAGGGGTTCATTCAAATCATCATGCACCAATCCATGACATTGACCGCAATTCTCATTTGTGGGGTCCTGGATATTGATATATTCCGGTGCGAGTTCTCCATTGTCCTGGAAAGCACTCTCATTCCATTGATATTGATCCCCACTTTTGTCCACAATACCACTGCCCAGTAGAGTTGCTGTATTCGCCCACTTGAACTGACCCGCATGAATGGCTTCCGCCCGAGCGTCAACATCCGGAGCAGGGGTATGGCACAGGAAACAATTCATCTCTACCACACCTGATTCCTTCCAATCCCAAGGAATCAACTGGTCGCTATCCTTCTCGAGGATACTGGTTTGCAGGTCTGCTGCCTGTGGGTCAAGATCTACTAGCGGGGTGCCATCCTGGCTGGTGGTAGCTGGACCTCCACCAACGTGGCGAACTCCAAGCGTTTGGAGCCAGCCTGCAGTTGTCAGATCGATTCGCTGATCATCTTCTGGGGATAGATATCGATATGTCAGGGGATCCCACCTGCCGAATAACCCCGGAGAGGTATCCCAGGATCGCCCACCTGGAATTTCACCAGCCGGGCTGAAATCACCCAGCCCAACATCAGCATGAAAGGAGTGTGTTGTAATAAATTCTGTATCGTGACAGGCTCCGCAGGTTTTGAGTGTAGATATTGGTTCGCCCGTATCAAGTACATTTTCGCCATTTTCATCGATTAAGGGAAAGGTGGGGTGAAAAGTGGAGGTCTCCTGTTCTGGTATCTGTGTTGATCTTGCAAAAACATCACTGCCACCGAACAAGAATCCCAGGATCGCCACCAAAATAAATATCCCGGCCAATATATAAACGGATTTGTGTAAGGTATGCTTATTAATGAGACTCATCGCTTCGATACTCGCAATTTATTATGGCTCTAAGAGGGTACGTCCACCCCATGTGATCGGGTCCCCGGGGTAGCCGAGAGCTTCCCAATCCAATCGACCATCATCACCATGACAATCATCACACTGCAGGGCTTCTTCGATGGGGGCGACCATATGGCTGATCGGCCAGTACATCTCAGTTTCAGCAAAATCGAACTCTCCACTATATTCGAGCCCTACCACTTCAGAACCGAGGCGCAGGGCTTGATCCCAATCAAAATCGGTCCAAAAGCCGCCTTCGCCAACCGTCTTCGGTTGGAGCAGGTAGTTATTGACAGCGTCGTATGGCTGCTTCGCCCGGTGAACCTTGAAAGGCCAAATTTTTGCATCGGGATCGTTAATATCACCTTCTATGGGATTCATCACCGTCGGCTGGTCCGGATCGATCCCATCACCGAATAAGTAGCGGTCTTTTATACCTGAATACCAGTAATATTCTGGAACAAAGTCTCCTTCATATACAAATGAGCCCTTGATTTTTAGGTAGGAATGAGGGTCTTCGGGTAAATCTTGACCGGCAGTGGACCAGTCCCAGTACATCTTGGTTGGATCCTTAACCGCACCCGTGGGGATATGGCAGGTCTGGCAGGCAACAGATTGGCCATGAGAATTGATGCGTTCATCCTCGTGAAGCGTTTCAGAATGGCAATCCGTGCAGTAAATCTGGTTTTCAGTGTCTAAGCTGACCGAGATAGAGCGCCCGCTGATTTCATGATTCTCTGTTTGATGGCAATCTGTGCAAACGAAATCATTGCCACCCATATGCACATCGATCTCTTCGGATGGATTGAATAAGTGCTCATCGAGATCGCCATGTTTAACTGCATTCCCACCACCACCACTGAAGTGGCAGCCGCCGCAGTTATCACGATCTGGGTAACCAACACTTTGGGCAACGCTCACCAGATCTACACCCTCGGCCGGAAGTCCCGAATTTGATTTAACATATGTGCCTGACTGTTCATGGCAAACCAAACAATCGATATTTTCAGACTTGGTAAAGTCAAAATTCTCATCCTCCCAGCCATAACCAGCATGACAGGATGTGCAGCCAGGCCAATTGGATTGGATGCCAATACAGAAATTGTTGAGAGAGTTCTTTTTGCCAATCGTAACCGGATCTGGTCGTCCTTCGATCTGGTACTCTTTTGACTCCCAGGTCCAGTGGACCGACTGCAGCATTTCCCCTCCGGCTTCTGCATGGCATTCCAGGCAGCGCAGGGTAACTTCTGAACCTGTCTCGAATGGTCCTTCGATCAGGCTGGTGTGGTCAACATGTGAGCGACGCTCTGGCAAGGTTGCCCAGGGATCATCGGACTTGCCGGATGCCTTTGGCAAGAAAATCACCATCGGGATCACAATAATGGCAATTGTGATCGCCAGGCCGATAATCCAAATATATTTCGATCTTTTCATTTTTCGCTCAATGCCTCATTTTGCGAAAGAATTTATCCAATCCGCATGTTTCAATCAAGTACCCGGATTAAATCAGCACGATCCTGAAGCTGAGCTCGCAGGACC
>DATKXE010000635.1:0-3163 GCA_035529195.1 Anaerolineales bacterium | reverse complement strand
CTCACCGATCACAGTTCGAAAGAGAGCAATCACTTCTGGATGATTATTCATCGGGGGATAACCTTCTACGATTTTCAACTCGTAGTTACCCCCCAGTGTTTTGGTGATCTCCAGCGCTCTTTCGATTTCGGTATGAAGAGTATTTTGGACCTTAGGCTCAAGATAGCGAATAGTCCCCGATAGTTCAACCTCTTCGGGAATCACATTACCCACCTGCCCACCATGGATTGAGCCAATGCTGATGACGGCGGGATCAAATGGGTGGAGCCGGCGGGAGATGATGTTATGAATTGCCAGGATGACATGACCGCTGATGAAGATGGGATCGATTACCTTCTGAGGAGTCGAACCATGCCCGCCCTTGCCGATGATTTTTGCATAAAAAGTATCAACACCTGCACCTGCAGATTCGTCTAATTCGATATCACCTGATTTAATGCTCGCGGCAACATGAAGAGCGAGTGCATAATCAACGCCTTCGATGGCGCCATCCTCAATCATCCTGGGGGCACCGCTCAATCCTTCTTCATCATCTACTTCTTCTGCGGGCTGGAACAAAAAACGGATAGTTCCAGCAAATTCCTCCTGCGTCAGCATTTTCGCGGCACCCAGTGCAATTGCCATGTGTGCATCATGACCGCAGGCGTGCATTATGCCATCATTTTTTGATTTATACGGTACATCATTCGCTTCTTGGATCGGTAGTGCGTCCATATCAGCACGGATGGCTACAATCGGCTTTCCCTGTCCAAAATCTGCCACCACTCCAGTCTTGCCAACACCGGTTCGCACCTGGTATCCCCAACTTTCCAGGTATTCAGCGACCTTGGTTGCGGTACGGGCTTCTTGGAAGCCCAGCTCAGGATGCATATGGAAATCTCGTCGCCAGGCTACCATTTGAGGAGAGAGCGCATGTGCTTTAGCCAGCATGATTTATCCTTTCCTGGAATGATCAGAATCTAGATATCTCGCCAGGAAATTAACTTGCTGCAGCTTTGATTTAACCTGGTTGTCAACCTTTAAAAAGCTGTGACCTTCGTCAGGATACAAGATATATTCACACACTTTTCCTAATGCGGTCAAATGCTCGTATGCTTGTGTAGATTCACCGGGTGGACAGCGCACATCATGAGCTCCGCATATCAATTGAACCGGGGCTTGGAGTCGATCGAGGAAGAAGAAGGGAGAACGCTCATGCCACAATTGGTGGTTTGATTGTGGGTCACCGAAGTTCTCCCGGTCCCAATGCTGCAAATCTTGGCGCGAATTGGCGTGACCGGTAAACCAGTTCAAGAAAGGCACCACAGCTGACCCAGCCGACCATAGATCTGGGTACTGGGTCAGGCAGGTCATGGTCAGGTAGCCGCCCCAGCTTTTGCCGGTGACAGCAATGTTGTTGGGAGCAGCGATGCCCTGGTGCTGAAGAAAATCCGCTCCAGCAGCCACATCAGCACTATCCACACCGCCAAAGTCAAACCGGCTTGCCAACTGCCACGCACGCCCGAAACCTGTTGAACCGCGATAATTCGGCGCCAGCACCACCCAGCCGCGACTCACCATGTGCTGGACCAAGGGATCCCAGGTAAATTGCGTCAGCCAGTTTGGTCCACCATGCACATACAGCACAGCTGGCGGCAGTTCATCCTGTTCCATGGGGGAATAAAGCAGTGCGGGGACTAGCATGCCATCCAGGCTGGGGTAGTGAATCTCTTTGGGCATAGCCAAGCCAGTGTGCTGGATAGTGACCGGCAGAGAATGGGTGAACTGCCGGAACGTGTGATCGCTAGGGGAAAAAGTCCACAGGTCAGGGGGGTGACGCGGGTTATCGAACACAAAGATTATCTGTTCACTAGTGGGCGAGAATTTGGGGGTAAAAATCACCCCGGGTTCGATTTGGAAGGTGTCAACCTTCCTGGAACTGATATCCATCAGGGCCAATTCTGATTTGGGGCCTTGGCTGAGGATATAGGCCAATAAACCCTCATTAGACCAATCCGGTCTTTCTTTTTCACCTGCTCCATCTGTCAACCAGATAATTGAGTCAGATGCGAGTTCGTAAATGCCGATCTCGAACTGACCATTGAAGTTCGAGGTAAATGCGAGTGATTGGCCATCCGGTGCCCAGCAGGCATCTTTGGCACAGATTGGTTCGCCATGGATGGCAATTGGAAATGCTTCTCCCCCTGCGAGTGGAACGAGGTAAATCCAATGATCTTGACCTTGACCTTCAACGACCACGGCCAGCATGCTCACATCCGGAGACCAGAATACTTCCCAATCCGGATGTGGTTGATCGAGCACCTTGCGCGCCTGACCTGCGCTGGAAGGCATGATGAAAGTGTTGAACTGCCCATCGCGGTTAGAGCTAAACGCGATCCAATCACCATCCGGAGACCAGGCATAGCCTGGCATGATGGCATACGGTGTGTTGGGAGTCAAGTTTCGTTGTTCTCCAGTGGTCAAATTGAGGACGAAAATATCAAAGTTTTCACTGCCATCCCAATCGAGCACATAAGCGAGCTTCTTTCCATCAGGGCTATAGCGTGGCGAAAATTTTGCCCCCTCACCTGAGGTAATTTGCCTGGGCTGTGGGTCCCCATTAATTTCTTGGGTGTAAATTTCCCATTGGCCGGTCAAATTCCAGGAAAACGCCACCTGAGATCCTGATGGTGAAATATCGAAACCCAGATCTGGATCGACATGAGGCACCCTCAGCAGTGATTCTAAATCTATTGGCTCAGTCATCGCGGATACTTTCTATACCGCATGGCAGGCGGTCCAGTGACCGGGTATGATCTCTCTCCATTCCGGTTCTTGTTGGCTGCATATTTCCATAGCAATCGGGCAGCGGGGATGAAACCTGCAGCCTTTTGGTGGGTCGATCGGGCTGGGGGGGTCTCCAGGTAGGATTGTACGCTGGCGGGCTCGGGTTTCTCTTGGATCAGGGATAGGGACCGCTGAAAGTAGAGCTTGAGTGTAGGGATGGAATGGATTGTCGTATAGTTCATCGCGACTGGCTAATTCGACAATGACTCCTAGATACATGACTGCCACGCGGTTGCAGATGTGACGTACCATGCTTAAATCATGTGCGATGAACAGGTAGGTTAAACCGAATTCTTGCTGCAGGTCCTCCAGCAGGTTTACAACCTGAGCCTGGATG
>DATKXE010000634.1:0-3177 GCA_035529195.1 Anaerolineales bacterium | reverse complement strand
TAAAAGCGGAAGGCGCCCATAAAGAGGCTGCCGTGGGGGATTTGCGAGCCGCGATTATTTCCGGCTTACCCTACGCGCTTTCGAATTATTTATCTCCAGACAATCCTCAATTCCAATCGTTAGCAGAGGAGGTCACGCAGGATACACTGCTGCGGGTATTGGACCGCCTGGATAGTTTTGAGGGTCGCAGCCGCTTCACAACCTGGGTGCAAAAAATTGCCGTTAGAATCGCCTTAACCGAGCTGCGCCGCCGCAGGTGGCGTGATTTCTCGCTTGATTCACTGGTTGAGGAAAACGAGGAGGGGGTATCTTTTCCAAGCCTGATGATCGACCCCGCGCCAAATCCAGATACGCTTTCCCAACAAAGCGATATGATGCAGAGAATTGGCAGAATAATCAATGAAGAGCTGACCGAAAAACAGCGCCAGGCTATGGTGGCAACTGCCATTGAAGGTGTCCCCCTGGAAGAAGTCGCCCGGCGAATGGATATGAACCGCAACGCCTTATATAAACTGCTGCACGATGCGCGCTTAAGGCTCAAGAAGAGGTTGGCTAACGAAGGTCTGACCACTGAGGATGTATGGGCAGCTTTCGATGGTGGGTAAGGATTTTTCCTGCCAATGCGTCTAAAATTGAGTAGAGGCAATTAATGAAGTTTAGCGAAAAAATCAAAAGCCTGGTTAAGAGATTGGGCTCATCAAAAGAAGAGAAAGATATGCAAATGCCAGCAGCGTTCCAAAAGTTAATTCAAATGGTTGAAAACACGCAAGAAGTTGAGTTTTCTTGCGAGGACGTTTACCACATCCTCGACCATTATACAGAATTGGTTTACCACGGGGAGAACTCTGCCGAACTCATGCCGCTCGTCAAGCACCATATCGAAATTTGTCCCGACTGTCGCGAAGAATTCGAAGCCCTGCTGCGAATTCTCCAGGCTTCACCCGCCTAAATTACCAACAACTTATTAATATCAGATCAAAAAATACCGGGAAGGGTAGCAATTCAAACCCTTCCCGGTATTCTTGTTTCAGTGATATTTATAAAATATTAGAGCCGTTTTACCAGGGGTATAAAAACCAATGCTGTCACAACACCATAAACCATGTGACCAGCAAGGCTCAACCACTGATCAGTTCCAATCACCAGGACCATCTGGTTCATGCCCAGCATAAGGGGCATCATGATCAGGGCGCCCAGTACCCACCAGATGACACCATAAGCAATTCCACCCAACAAGGCATAGGAAGTGGTGAGCGGCAACCGCCCAGCAACCAGGCCATAGATGGCGCCCAGCCCAGCACTGATCATCATGTGCACTATAAATCCAACCAGAGAGCTTTCCTGGCGCACAAGCATACCTATCATGGGCAGCATGCCCATCATAGCCATCATCATCCCAAAGAGCATTCCGCCGGCTAACCCGGCTAAAGTGCCCGCTGCAATCGTCTTACCAGTTGAGAATGATTTCGATTGCTCAATCGTCGCGGTAGTCATATCTTTCTCCTTTTATAAACTATAGATTTTAGTTCCTAAGGATACAAGACTACCCAGCATGTTGTTTTCTTACGTGCCATTAATTTATGAACCTGTTACGGATATGTGAGATGAATTCAATCCCCAATCATAGGTTTTGTACTGGAAGGCGATCGTATCCCGGTGCTCCAATAACCAGGTTTTTCGCTCACCCTGCGGGAGATGTTCAATTAGGAAATTGATCACCCCTTGCTGACCCCCAAAATCCTTACCAAACCAATTGAAAATCGCCGAAAGTTGTGCCGTGTTCCGATCTTGATCGATCTGCACATCCGCGTCCACGAAATTGCGTGCGGCTAGATCGAGCTGCTGATCGATTTTCTCAGGCGTGTAGACCTGGATTGGTGGACAGGAGCGACCAGCACAATTGAGGGCAAAATGAATGCGCACATCAACCGGATTAACCATCCAGGCCAAACGTGCATCCTGTGATGCAAATTGTGGTCCAGGGATCATTGGGTGCCCCTGGTTGCCCCGCAAGATCCCATGTTCGATATCATCTGCATTCATACGCAGCCCAGCGACATCATATGCAGTTTGCCGGAAAAACCCAAGTAAGGCCAGGGGATTAGAACCAACACTCTCTGTAACTTCCTTGGCGATCACACCGTCCATGATAAGGGCGTTATACAGGTTGATCCAGAAGGCTAACTTTTCATCTCGAGTAGATAGCATTCTGGGATCGAAATCTCGTAAACGCGGCGAGCAGCGCTTCCGGTACTCACGGTAAGCCGGGCTTTCTTTGAGGCGCTTATAGTCGACACTGTAGCCTTGCTCGTCAATCGCCTCCATTTTGGTCATGTCCATAAAGCGCTTTAGGTCAGCGGTGAGGTCCGATCCCGCAGCCTGGTTAGCTGGCAGTCCAGTTTCGCCCTCATTTAAAACCGCACCTGGTTGGGTGCTGGTGATTAGATCTAAAAAAGATTCTCGCCGAGCAACCAGGCGATCTGTCCAAGGTGATCGCCTGGTTGCATGGGACTGATCATTCGAAGATCCATCCTCGCTGACCCGGGTCTCAATTCGCAATCCACTCATTGAATATTTCCGTTTCCGCTCCCAACAGTTGTTTCCGAAATTCCTGACTCTTCTAGAAAGTCAGCCACTCTGGATTTTAATGCTGGTGCTGGTCCAGCGCCAACCTGGTGATCCTTGACCTCACCACCAGCGATGAACAGCAGTGTAGGGATACCCTGTACGCCAAAATTCATCGCCCACTGCGGGTTTTCATCTGTGTTGACCTTGGCAATCAGGACTTTGCCATTGTTTTCTTCAGCAATTTCTTCTAATACCGGGGCGATCATCCGGCAGGGACCACACCAAGGTGCCCAAAAATCTACCACCACCGGTAATTGCGATTCGAGCACCTTTTCTTGAAATTCTACATCTGTGACATGAATCAGGTTATCCATTATTTTCTCCTTGAAAATCTTTATTCATTTACTAGATGCATTTTGGTACCTAAATCTTACACTGATTGGTGGCTTACCGGGTTCATCATAGATATTCGCATGAAAACCTGCCACCACTGGGTAAGATATTGAGCATACAGAGCATCGATATATGCAAGGAAGTATAAAACTCTTAAGTAACTATGGAATTTGAGGAAATAAACATGTTGATAAGCATCTCAATACTCATTCTAAT
>DATKXE010000633.1:0-3430 GCA_035529195.1 Anaerolineales bacterium | reverse complement strand
TGTAATTGCTTTGAGAGCACCGGTATTGAATTTCACTGGGATTAATGCCTGCGATGCGTTGAAATAGGATAGAAATGAATTGATCATGGCGATTGTCACCAGTTTTGCTACCGCAATTCTAATCCGCTAATCACCTTCAGCAGTTAACAATTATGAAGGGCAGGCGCGGCTACCCTGTCCGCTGCAAAAAAAGAAACCTCTCACAGGTGGTTTGTCCAATATACTGACTCCTTTTCAGTGCTCCAAATCCATATATCCAAGAGTTTGATGCGCTGAAAACAACCAATTTCAGTTGATTTCGATCACATTCGCTGACCTGATTTTGCTGACCTAATCATATTATGCAGCTGCCTTCAGAAGGGGCTCACATTTCTGTTAACCGTCTATATTTTCAAGGATTTCAGCTTATACTGGACCTACATCAGCAAGCGAAAGGTTTATTGGATTAAGGGAATTATCAAGGAAAAAGCTCATGCTGAATTATCTAGCAAATCTGCTAAAAAATTGGTCTCCGGGCAGCGATCACGGCCAGGATCTGGCCGAGTACGCGCTATTTCTCGGTCTGATCGCTTTAGTGGTTGTGGTTTCCGTAACCCTGATCGGTGGTGAAATCAGGGATATCTTTATGGCGATCGCTACCGCCATCCAAAACGGGGTCTAGCCTCCTTGCATGCAAGAGTTGAGATACAATCATTTGATGGATTTGAATGCGATCCATCTTTACAGGATTAATTCTTAAGTTGTCCCTCTAATATTTCAGACCACAAGAAATCAGGATTAAAAAGCACTCGCCGATCGGCGAGTGCTTTTGGGTTCTAATCAATACCACCTTGGATAATTACAGTCCGGGATATTTTATTAGCAGATCAGGCAAACCTGAGCCGGATCAAAAAACCAAACCCATTAGCCGCTTGGCTAATGGGTTTGGTGTCCCCAACTGCCGCTTGGGTTTGCGCTCCGGGCACAAACAAAATTGATGTAAAGGGTAGTTACGGGACTTATAGAATCATTATATATCAAAAAATTTCGAAAGTAAATTAATATTTTGCGATCTGAAGATACATCAACCCCACGAGTTTACGTGCTTGGTCAGGAGTTGGTGCGGTATTGACTTCCAATCAATCCTCAATATCATCAAGCAGCAGGTTGTGGGGTGGTTCAATTACCCATCGGTTCCGCTTGCAATCAAGGAAATCACGCTGGATATTTTGATCGGTGAATTTATCCTGTTATTGGTAGCTATCTGGATTAAATCCATGGGGTTACCGGAGCCACATCGTTCGTAAAGATTAGATGGTCTTGTCTGTCCTGGATTACTGGTATCGACATGTGCTCTATCGATCCGGATGAGGCCCTGACAGCCGTTCCCATCGTGCTGGTAGTGCAGGAAATGCCCCATATCTATATCCCGCTGGTGATCTGCCCAAAGGTGGATTTAATGTGTTAGCAGTTGATCCAGAAGTGTGAATTTAAGTTTAATGGACTCTCCCATCAGTTGATTGGGTGAAATCTGGATGTCCTGATTGCGATTGTGCCCTCTATAAAGGACGAAATCCACTAATAAGATATGAGGGTGTTGAAAAAAGGACATAAGTAGAAGCAACCGGTTGGAAAATCGGCTAAAAACTAAAAATTTGTTCAAAAAGCCCTAAATTTGGCTGATCACCTGCCCAGATATGGGTCCTAATCACCTCATTTCAGGTTCAATCGATAATACACCCTTGGTTAAGCAACTGCCTGGGTTTTGAACCCAACACCGGTCAGGAGCTTGACCATGCGCTTCAAATTGAGCGCCATCATGGTGAAGAAGGCTTGCATTGTGAAGCCCACTCTACCGAGATAACGACAGCGCCCCAAACCATGTCCTTGTTTGGCTTCCCCGAACTTGCGCTCCACCTTGTACCGTTCCTTCAGTCCCTGCTGATATTGCGGAGTTTGACGTAAATCAAGCCATATTTGCTTGTTCGGGTCTTTCTTTTCCGTTCTTGTCTTTTTCAAACGAATGGCAGAATGGAGCCCACGCACTTCCAGGTTGTAATGATTTTCGCCATCATCATAGCCTTTATCGGCAGCATAGGTTTCTACCGGTAATGCCTGTTTCAAATCGTGGTCAACCAATTCTGTGAAGTAATGACCGTCATAGACTTCCCCAGAAGTGGTATCTAGACTGGTGATCAATCCATTTTCGGCGTTCAGACTGACATGGGCTTTATAGCCGTAAAAATATTGCACCTGTTCTTCTTCATTGCCGTCTTCGGTTTGGACTTTACGTTTGTGCTTGACCCCCCAGCGAGCATCTGGATCGCGTGGTCCTTTACCTTTCTTCTGGCGTTTTGGGTCTTTATCGGTGTTGACGTTCGCAATACTGTGTACGCTGTCCACCAATTGAATGGCGCCAAACTGGATCCCACTCTGCAGGGCAATCTGCACGATCTCTTCCAGCAACTCTTCGAATACTTTCAACTTGCCCCGTTTCAGCAATCGTTCCCGAAAAACCGTTAAGGTAGAATGATCGGGCGCTTTTTGATCCACCGCCAGGCCGACAAAATACTTTGCCGGCAGGTTCTCGTTGATGTGCATTTCAACCTGGCGCTCAGATAAATTATAGAGATAGGCAACTAACTCGATCTTCAAGATCAGAGCTGGATCGAAGGGCGGTCGCCCTACCACTCCCTCACCCTTATACAGCTTGATCAGCTTGCGTGTGAATCGCTCCCAGGGGATGACTTGGTTCAATTGTCTGAGAAAGTGACCCTGGGGGATGACTTGATTGTATAAATAATCTCCAAAAAATGAACTGCTGCCTGTCTCAACAAAGCGCTGTTTTTCCATTTTCACTCCTTTGGGTAGTTGGCTTGATTGTATTAAATTTTTTCCCAAAGGTCAATTCCCAACATGTTTTTCAACACTCTCTTTTATCTGGTTGACAAGAGAATATTTTTTATGATATTATTTAACCGGTTGCGTAACCGGTTGCGTAACCGGTTTTCCCAAAAAGGAGAATGCATGTCCCACCCCACCATGCAGGATGTTGCAGAGCGAGCAAAAGTCTCTAAGGCAACGGTTTCTCATGTCATCAACAACACCCGCTTTGTCGAAGAATCAACCAGGGAGCGTGTCAATCAAGCCATCAAAGAGCTTGGTTTCCGCCCCAGCGCCGTTGCTCGCGGATTAGCGACCCAGCAAACCCACACAATTGGCATCCTGATTTCGGAGCAATCTAATATATTCTTTAGTGAAATTATTGAAGGTATCGAAGAAGTCTTCCTGCCAGAAAATTATGGATTAATGGTGTGCAGCACAGCGGAGATTCTGGAACGCGAGGCCCACTACCTGGATCTGCTGCTCAGTCAGCGCGTTGACGGCATCATTGCTGCAGCCACCAGCCAATATTGGCGAGCTATTTTTGAAGCCGAAAAATTACATACAC
>DATKXE010000632.1:0-3416 GCA_035529195.1 Anaerolineales bacterium | reverse complement strand
GAAGGGTGTATTTCACAGTAAGCAACAATAATTTCTGTGGTCATCTAGTATTTCCTGTGGATGGGTTTTGATTCATATGTGGTGTAAGGTTGCGGTAGAAATATCCAGGATCTTGAAACCGAATGAACTGAAGCTTATGACTGCTTGCACGCATATTGACACAATCCCCATCTGCTAAATCGATCGGTATCTGACCATCTATACTAAGTACCGCTTGGTGATTGGTGTGAACTTCGATCGCAACTGAAGAACCTTCCGCGAGCACAATCCCTCGGTCAATGGAAAGATGAGGCGCGATGGGTACCAGTAAAATGTTGCGCAGCTCAGGAGGTAGAATTGGTCCTCCAGCTGCTAAGGCATAAGCAGTGGAACCCGTAGGTGTGGAAGCGATCATACCATCAGCAACATAAGTTGCCAGGAAACGATTATCTACACTGACCTCCATATGCACGGGTCGTACTATTTTTCCACGACTAACCACAGCTTCATTGACCACATCCCATTCACCAAGAACCTTGCTATTCCGGACTTGTTCAGCCATCAACATCATCCGGTTTTCCAACCAAAAATCGCCCTGCAGCAAACGTCCTAAAGCTTCTTTCCAACCATCTTGCCTGATTTCCATTAAGAAGCCAAAGCGCCCCATATTAATCCCTAATATTGGGACAGCTTGCGGACCACAGATTTGACCCGCGCGGAGCATAGTGCCATCGCCTCCGAGCGCGATCAGTAAATCATATTCGCCATTTATGATTTGCTTCCGTAATTTTTCATCGAAGAGCAAACCTGAGGTCACATGAAGTTTTTTTTCTCGTAAGTAGGAAACGACGTGTTTTGCTTCCTGGACGGCGATGGGGATCTCAGGGTGGGGTGCAACAGCAATATGATGAAAACCAGGATCATTTGTTGACATGCGAATATTATAAACGAGTTTACCCATGACCAATTTTAGTAATGGGATCTCATTGATCTTGATGATTTTTGGATTAAGAAGCTTACTTACCTGCTCAGAGACTGGTCACAAATCGCATTAAATCCACAATTCTGGCAGCGATTCAAAGATTCATGGGAACGATCAATAGTGCGTTTTCTTCCGAGGGCACGAATTTCCCGAATTAGATTGATAACACTGTGCTCGAGTGTTGGGGTGTAATCAACAGCGAAATCTTTGTTGGAGTAATGCAGGATGCCATATTCAGGTCTGATTCCAAAAGTTTGATCGATTAATAGACAATAGGCAGCTAATTGATAAATGTGGGAATCGTAAGGTGCTTGTCTTCCGCGACCTGATTTAACTTCAACCGGTATCAATCCTCGGTTAGATTCAACGATGAAATCCGGTTTACCTGTTAAATTATAAGTTGGATCGTAAAGTGTCGTCTCGATTTTTCCCCACTGTTTATGGTCCGAGTAGATTAATCTACCTGCGGGTAAACCAGTGGGTCGCCGCTGTCGAGTTGATATCCAAAACAGCAGGATACCCGAGAGAATCAGGAACCCAATTAGAAATAGCAAAATATTAAATCAACCTTCCTGTGAGGTAAATTGCGAAGAGTACTATTGCGGTTATGAATAGGCCATAAGCAAATACGCGCAAACACCCACTAATCATGACCGTTCGTGTATTCTGAATGTGGATTTTTGTACCAGCTGCGAGCTCTTGTTGATTTTCTTGAGCGTATCCTTGCTTTTGGTACCACCAGGCACGTTTACAGAAGAGGTAGGTACCAATTTCAGAGGCTCGAATCGTACTCATGGTCCTTTAAGTTTTTTCTCAAGTTGGGCCATGGATCTTTCCAGATGCTCTTGGCGCAGACTTAGTGTTAGATCACCACGTGTACGCTCGATAATGCTGCGAGCAATATCTGTTTGGCGACGAATTCCGCCTGTGATAGCATTTGGATAATCCATAGTGATCAGCACTGCATAAATATCATCCATGTGTTGAAGCAGCCGTTCAGCTTCTTTAGAATACCCCAACCGTAAAATATCCAAGCAGCGGCGTCGAAATTCGCCCACCGCTTCAGCTAAACCATTTAGATAAGATGAATTCTCCAATTTTAATTCCTGGGGCGTGGGTAAGTCCTTCTCATTTACCAATGCATAAACAATGGATGCTTCTGCGAATTCCTTGAGAGCATCTTGGGTATAACCTGCATAATAAAGGTCAGGATATTCCTCCAATTCTGTTTGCAGTGAAATTGCGATGCTTGAAGCATTTTTTAATTGATCTTCGGCAGCAGTGAAATCATTTCTATGCACTGATCTGATAGCGTTTGCACAATAACGGGTGAGGGTGCGCGCTTGAGAAAGAGCGTGATCGCGTGCATTTGTTCGAGCCTCGAATGCTTGGTGAATATCTTCGGCAATAATAGCTAATTTATCCATAATTTATTCCTTGGTGGGTTCTTCAGTTGGAGAGTCTGGGCGGAAGAGGTAGTCTGCCAACGTTTGTGATCCTGGAACACTAATTTCTCCAAACGAAGATTCGTAGCGTTTAATATTCTCACCGAGAGCACGAAATAATAATTTTGCTCCCAAGGGAGACATCACAATTCGGGTGCGGACTTTCGCAGGTCTGGTTCCAGGTAATAAGTGAGCAAAATCGAAGACTATCTCTGACGGTGAGTGAGCAATCCGCACCAGGTTGATATAGATCGCCTCAATGTCATCGGGGACCGCCATGGGGGGCATTTTTACTGGTTTTGGCTTCTCAGGTTTGTCTGACATATATTTCTCCTGATCATAAGATTTTAGTCCACCAGAAGAGTGAACACCAAAAGGCGGAGGAGTTGGATTTCCTTTTACCTCCGCCCTAGAAGCTGCACATTCTCGGATTTAAGGCGCTCAAGATTGAAATTATGGTGTTAGATCGCACGCGCTGTTATGCAGGCAGAGTATACGATTTAGAATGGAATATCCTCTGGTTCCGATATCCCGGGGGAAGCGTTTGTAGTGTAGCCAGATTCATCTTCAGCACGAGATGAGAGAAAGCGAACTTGTTCAGCAGTGATTTCGTAACTGGCTGCAGATGTCCCATCTTGTCTTGTCCAGATTCTTGGTCCCCCGGTATCATTATCAGGGTTAAGCCTGCCTTCAACTAAAACTTTTTGTCCTTTTCTTAGGTATTGGTTGTCAAGCTCTGCTCTTTTTCCCCAAGATGAAATACGAAACCAGGTAGTTTCTTCGCCTTTGCTCCCATCGTTGCTTGTCCATGAACGATTTACTGCAACAGTATAGTTGCATACTGCTTGTCCTGATGGGGTATAGCGCATTTCTGGATCATTGCCAAGATTGCCGACTATGATGATTTTTTGGTACATTGGGGGTCTCCTTTCAATACAGTGATCGAAAAAATATTTTTTTACGGACGAATAACGTCCGTGATAAGCCAGTGTGGCACTCACCGATAAGCA
>DATKXE010000631.1:0-2726 GCA_035529195.1 Anaerolineales bacterium | reverse complement strand
CATTGAATCTGTGGAACGGGTAAGAACCCGCAAGAAATCGCTAGCCCAGTTGATCAGATTGGTCGAGGAACGCGTTGATGGGCGCAAGCCGCTGCACCTGGCGACTCTGCACGCCAAAGCCGAAGAAGATGCCCGCTGGCTGCTGGATGTCGGCTGTGCTCATCTCAATCCGGATGAGAAAATTTACGCGGAAGTCAGTCCCGTGGTTGGCACTCATGCAGGACCGGGAGTCGTAGGATTGGCCTACTTAGCCGGTATGTAGAAACCTTCCAAAACACATGAATAGCCTCCCACGCGCAGTGGGAGGTTTTTTTTGACCCCAATCCGGATTCGTGGTAGGCTTAATTAATACTATTTTAGTCCAATTATTACGGAGAACCAGTCTATGCCAGCTTCCAAGTTAACCAGTTCCACTGAACTGAGAGTTTACGACAATATTCTGCAGGTGATCGGAAACACTCCACTGGTGCGTCTCAACCGGGTTGGGCGCAGCGTCTCCTGCCCAATCTATGCCAAAATTGAGTTCTTGAATCCGGGCGGCTCGGTCAAGGATCGCATCGGCACAGCCATGATTGCCGAAGCAGAAAACAGCGGGCGTTTGAAACCGGGTGGTACCGTAGTTGAATCAACCTCAGGCAATACTGGAGTTGGGTTGGCGATCACCTGTGCGATTAAAGGCTACAAAACGATTTTCGTGATGCCAGACAAGATGAGCCAGGAGAAAATCCAGCTGCTGCGCGCCTTCGGAGCAAAGGTTTTAATCACGCCAACTGCTGTTGCACCAGATGATCCACGTTCATACTACAGCATCGCCAATCGGATTGTCGCCGAGACACCCAATGCCATCCTCGCTAACCAGTACCATAACCCGCAAAACCCGGGTAGTCATTACCTGACCACCGGTCCGGAAATTTGGGAGCAAACGCAAGGAAAGGTGACCGATGTTGTCGTTGGTATGGGCACTGGAGGCACGATCAGCGGCGTTGGAAAGTACCTCAAGGAACAAAATCCCAATATCCGCATGGTTGGAGTCGACCCCACCGGCTCAATCCTGTTGGAAACCTGGCAAGCAGGCCAGGTTCCTGATGATGTACAGGCTACCACCTACAAAGTAGAAGGGATCGGGGAGGATTTTCTACCCTCCTCACTGGATCTATCCGTTATTGACCAGGTCGTGCGGGTCACCGATAAAGAGTCTTTCCTGTGAACAAGACGCCTGGTCAGAGAAGAGGGCATTTTTGGCGGAGGCTCATCAGGATCGGCGGTAGCAGCTGCAGTGCGTTATGCCCAAGATCTTGATGCGGAGGGTTTGATTGTAGTGCTACTGCCTGATTCAAGCTCGCGCTATTTATCAAAAGTCTTTGACGACAAGTGGATGCGTGAAAACGGCTTTCTGGAGATCCATTGGGGCGAAGTCTCTCTCCAGGAATTATTGGAAGCAAAAAGCGGTCCTGGATTGGTAAGCGCGGCATTGGATACACCCATGAGTGAGTTGATCGATCAGATGAAAGAATTCGATATTTCGCAAGTACCCGTACTTCATCCGGATGGTACCCTGGCAGGTATCGTTACCGAGGTGGATCTGCTTAAATACATGCTCGATGCAGGACATGACCATTCACCGCATGAGCCTGTCGCAGCTGTTGCGCAGCCAGCCGATGCGGTATTCCCGCTTACAGCTAATCTGGAAGATGCACTTCCTGCTGTCATGGAGGGCAATGTGATCTTCTTCACTGAGGGCGATCATCCAATTGGTATATTGACCAAGATCGGCATGTTAGATTTCATTGCCGGGAAGAACTAATCCGGAACACTAGCTATGTACATACGAACCGATCAAAATCTCAAGATTGTGATCGAAACACGCGCCCCCATTCCTCACCTCAAATATGTTTCACATTCCCAAGCGCACCATCAAATTTCGGATAGATTTCTCTGCGATCTCATCATCCACCTGGTCATAAAGCATCCAGGTCTCCTGATGGGTCAGGGATTCACCCGGATCAAGCTTTGTCCGGGGGCCTAATGTCTCAAGCTCAAGGAAAGCTGGATTGCAGTAGCATTCACTGGAGCTGCTAAAATCGTAATACTCCCTTTCGGGGAAAAAAGCGGCTTTCTTGATAAACAATACTTTTTCCCGCAGATATCCGATCCAGCCATGGGGATTTGGAAAACCGATCTTTATTGCCCCCTCGATCATATTTGCGTAAATGAAGATAAATTGATCACCCCAGGCGATATGATTTGAATTTGCCTGGGTATAGGGCCAGAGTGCAATCTGGCGATTGGGCAGAAGACCGTATTCGTCCGCTGGCGTGCTGATTTGGGGTAGTATCGCAGTACCACCGGGTTTGAACTGGGTGATCGCCCAGGCAGCCAGCTCGACCGGCTGCGAGCCGTGATTTTGGAGCTTGTGATTTACGATGACTTGCGCCTGCTGGTTTGGCAGGGTTATTGTCAGGGACTTCTCAATACCTGTTTGAGGTTCTACAGGTTGGGCAAATCTGATCCCTGCTGTCGATTCGCCGACGTCAAGCGGTAAGTCATCCGGGAGATAGGTGCGCCTGGGGTCTTCGGGAGCGTGCCATAAGCGATGGCCGCCGCGGAACTTATAGACACCCACTCCAGGGCAATCTGTAGTTGTGTCCGGCAGCTCCGCAAACAGATTCCCACCTCCATTGAATTCCAAACCGATAATGCGCGGTCCAACTGCCTGGGTCGCCCAC
>DATKXE010000630.1:0-8537 GCA_035529195.1 Anaerolineales bacterium | reverse complement strand
CGAAATTAGTTCTTTTAGTTGTGAACGTTCAGTTTCGGTTAGTTTTACAATATATTTCTGTTTCATATCCTTGCTCTCCTTGTTCGTCTTTTTTGTTTGTTGATTAAGGAGCAAGAAGTGTGCCATCTTTATCTTTTATTCTGGACAGACTACTACATATACCTGACCACACCCATTCGTCTGTTAGTTTATAAATATTTATACTTCGATAAAATTGGTTTATTTATGGAATGGGTTGGCTACATAATGAAATACATATATCGGTTCATGAAATCTGCCAATATGCGAAATCCCTCAAAAAAGTCCCGGTAGTTAACAGATACAGGCAGAGACCTCATTCAGAACGCAACTTTCAAATTTCATGGAGTCAATTTAAGAAATTTTTGGAAAGAAAAGTGTAAAGGTTGTTCCTTTTCCCTCTTCACTTATAACCTCAACTATGCCGTTAAAATGATTCATGTGCTGGTATACGATGCTTAACCCCAGACCTGTTCCCTGAATCCCCATTTTCTTGACATTGCCGGCGCGATGGAATTCCTCCCCAATATGCGCCAAATCTTTGTCCGGGATACCAATGCCGCTGTCAGAAATGGTTGCCCGCACACCTTCGGATTCCTTATTAAGTTTTACAACCACCCTGCCACCGGACGAGGTGTACTTTATGGCGTTATTGATCAGGTTGTTAAATACTTTATACAGACCGCTTTCATTTGCCCATACTGTGCAGTCTTCCTGCGTAGATTCAAATTTCAAATCCACATCTTTACTGTCCGCTTCCACAGTGTACTGGTCAATGACCTGAGTAAGGATCGGTAGGATATCGATTGGATAATTAGGTTTCTCTACTTCCACGGTTTTCGTTTCTGCCAGTGACAGCAGGTCATCCACCAGCTCAACCAAGTTGCTGAGGCGATTATCAATACGAACCAGAATTTCTTTTTGTTGGTCAGAAATATCACCAGCTAACCCCTTTATTAACGTACGTAGCAGGCTTTGCGCTCCTCCAACCGGGGAGCGCAGCTCGTGCGCAACGGTAAGCATGAATTGACTTTTAAACTGATCGGTCCTCTCCATTTCTTCTTTGTTACGCTCTAGCTCAGCCGCTTTTTCTTCGACAGACTGCAGCCTTTTGGCTTCCAGCGAGAGCCTGCGTCTTTCCAAACCCTGGTTTACAGTCAGCAACAGAAGTTCGGCAGTGAAAGGTTTCGATATGAAATCATATGCGCCCTGCTTGATCGTTTCTACTGCAAGTTCTACAGTGGCGTAACCGGTAATAATGACACATACAATATTGGGATCTTTTTCCTGTATTTCACCCAATAGCTCAATGCCGCGCCCATCTGGCATCATCACATCCAGCAGCACCAACTCAAAATCGAACTCCTTTATTTTTTCTCTGCCCTCCTTTAATGTGGAAGCCGTTTCGACACTGAACCCCTGCGGTGTTAAAGCACGGCGGCACCCTTCGCGTATGCCGAGCTCATCATCGATGACCAGTATATTTATCTTGGTTTCCATTATCGACCTGATGTCCTTAATTAATTATAGCGTTCATTGAATTACCCGAGGCAAATTGATCATTGGGCAGACGAAACGGAAGCGAGACTGTGAATGTTGTGCCCTGACCCACAGCGCTTTGAACAGAAATCTGCCCTTTGTGCATCTTGATAATTCCGTAAGAGATGGATAGTCCCAAGCCTGTTCCTTCACCGGGGGATTTTGTAGTGAAGAAAGGTGTGAACAACCGGTTTAAGTGTTCCTCCGGGATACCGCACCCGGTGTCAGAAAAGGCGATTTCAACCCACTGGTTAGCTTTCATTTGGGTTCTCAGCGTGATTGTACCCTCTCCCTGTATGGATTCAGCCGCGTTATTTAGCAAATTCACAAATACCTGCTGCAGTTGGTCTGAATCAGCTAGTATCTCAGGTATCTCCCGGTTAAACTGGCATTCGATTAATATATTCTGAAATGTGGGCTGCATCTTCGCACTTTCTATAATATGCTCGAGCAAAGTGTGAATATCAACCTGCTGTGCGATGACCTCATGCTGCCTAGCGAAGTTCAACAGGTCAGCCACAATAGACTTACAGCGTGTGGTTTCATTTATGATCATCTTCAGGTCGCTGCGCCTTGGGTCATTTTCGTCAGCCTCTTTATACATCACATCCGAGTACAGGAGAATAGTGCCCAGCGGGTTATTGATCTCGTGAGCAACCCCCGCTGCTAATTGACCCATGGAGGCAAGCTTTTCTTTTCGTAACAATTCTTGCTGGGTGTGATTTAATTTTGCTACCATGCTGTTAAATGAACCTCCCAGGACACTCAGCTCACCGTTGCCGTGCGCTTCAACACGCACGGTCATATCTCCTTGAGCCAACCTTTGATTAGCTTCTACCAGATTCGTAATCGGGCGGGTGATAAAGTGAGCGATGGGGACTGCGATCAAAGCTGCCAGCAATATACTCAACCCAGCAATGACGATTACCCGTTGATAAAATTCATCCACAAGCGACTGAAACTTTGATTTGAGTGCCCCTACATATAGAATGCCAACCACCCGGTTCAGGTGATTGTGTAACGGTTTATAACGGGTTATATAAGTATCGCTGACAACAAAAGCCTCACCTACATACTCCTGATCATTCTGCAGAACGACATCATATACTTCCTGTGAGACCCGAGTCCCAACCGCACGCTGGTTTTCTTCGGTCATCACATTGGTTGAAACGCGCATATCTCCGAAAAAAATGGTCACTGTATCAATGCCAGCAACTTCCTTAATACGGTCCACCAGCGTGAAATCATTATTGAACATATACGCTGCCAGAACCGCACCTATCACTTCCCCCTGATCGTTAACCACAGGAGAAACGCCGGTCAGTGCCAGACCCGCTGTGCCTTCAAGTGCATCGTAGGGTTCAGCCGCAGCTTTTGGCGTGTCTACAAGCTTTATGTGAGCCTGGTGCTCTAATCCCACCTGGGCCAGCAATTTAGCCGGTAAAATTTCTGTGGCTGCACTGCCTTTCCCAACTGCCAGCACCTGATGAACGATCGGCTGTTGGCCCCAGTTCCCTCCAATAATGACTGGAGAAAGCTCTCCCCCAGATGATAATACCCGGCTAATTAAAATATTCCCTTCCGCATCCAGAATAGCGATTAGGTGAGTGCCTCCCAGAGCCAGTACCGCTATTTTTTTTGTAATCTGCTGGTCTATGATTCTAAGAGCTTCATCCACACCCGAAGCAGCATCCGCAAAATTCTGGACTACCAGGGGATCCAACACCAAGCGGTGGCTGATGGCAGCGGTCTCATCCAATTTAAGATTATAAAATGCATCCGCCAGATCCATATCGCGGTCCACCCTTTCAATCTCGGCAGCCTTCAGGTAGTCGCCGATCACCCTCGAGATGGCAGCCGCACTCAAGCTGACCGTCAATACTGCGACTAACGCAAAAGAAAAGACCAGCACTAATCGCAACCGACCCCCAAAAATACTGGAGACAAATCGATTCATGTCACACACTAAGTAAACGAATAACCGCAAACAACTGTAAGCAGCCGGGCAGCAACATCACCATTTCCGCAGGGTGGTAAACATAGCCTACTATCCCACTGCTGGAATGGAAGAGGTGCTGTAAGGTTCACCTCTTCCATTCCCGGTGGGGGAATTTTAAGCACATATCGCACATAATCTGAGGAGAAAGAATCCCAGACCAGCACTAACCAATTACATTTCCTTTTCTCTGCTGAGCAGCCACTCAACTTTGCTGACTAAATCCTCCGGGTCGATCGGTTTGTCTACAAACAATTCCACCGGCAGGTAATCAATATCAGGTTCGAAAGCCAGAGGGGTTGTGCTGTGAATTGCGGTCAGCATGAGAATTGGAATGTCTTTAAACTCAATAAACTCCGAAGTTGGATCAGGGCTGTGCAGTTTTAGCGCCATTTGAAATCCTTCGGTTTTTGTCTCCATCATCACATCCAGGATGATTAAATCTGGATGCTCAGTTTTTATCGTCTCGATACCTTGCTCACCGCTGGAAGCTTCGGTCACTTGGTAGCCTTCTGCCTCCAGGCTCATACGGACAGCCAATACGATATCTGGATCGTCATCGATGATTAAAATCTTGGACATTTTATTAACTCCTTTCTCTTGAACAGCAGTGTATCTTTTGGTTTTACTTAATACCGCATTTGTTTTTTCCATCACAGGTTACTTCTTAGTTCCTTAAATCCTTCAATATGGAGCTGCATATTGCTGGTACTGCATTTTGGACGATATCACTCAACTCGTTGGAAAAGTTCACCTCCTTCGGTTGTACACCGTAGATTACAATTTCCGGCAGTTCTATTTTCAGTGCATTGCACAGTTCCAATACTCCCGCCAGGCCCAGGCCGTGCATCGAAATATTTGTATTCCGGTCAAGGTTTAAGATGATATTTTCGTTCAATGTAAATCGCTGCCATTCTCCTGGGTTTTGATTCAAATATGCTGAGTCAACAATCATCACTTTTCTAAATCTTTGTGAGAGAAATGCATCCATTAAATGAACAGGCGAGCCGTCGTATTGAAAGTAAATATTATCAGGCAAATTGCCATATTTTGCTAATCTTTCCAGGACGACTATTCCCACACCGTCATCACCGCGCATTGAACTGCCAAGCGCTGTGACGAGTGTGTCATCAGCCGGGGAACCGGATTTGGGGCAGCATGTTTGGCTGCTGTTAATAATCGCGGGCGAAGAGAAGCCAACTTCAATCTGCATGTCAGACAAACTTCACCTCCAGGGTGTGCGTGGCGCAGGAAATGCAGGGGTCGTAAGCCCGCACCAGCATCTCAATCCGGCGGGTTATCTCTTCTTTGGGTAAATTGATGATGGAAGGCACGTATGAGCGCATATCCATTTCTATATTAGCCAGGTTTTGAGCGGTTGGGATCACGCAGTTCGCAGCGGTGATGATGCCGCTCTTTATCACATAATTGTGGAACAGCGTGCCACGAGGTGCTTCGCAGGCGCCCACTCCTTCTCCCGAAATTCGATCTGGAATAACAGGCTCTTCCTGTTTAATACCGCTTTTTAACAAAGTCTGGATGATCTCAATGGATCTTTCAACGCAGTGCACGATTTCGACAACCTGGGCTTTCGTATTCAGATAGGGATTGGTGCATTTGGGTAATAAATCCAGAGCGCTCGCTGCAGCGTATGCTTTTTCGTGCAGCTTATCCTGGTTGATATTAACCCGCGCCAGGGCACCCACCATATAGGATTGGCGCTGGTTTCGAGCGTGCTTCGCGCTTGAATGGCTGATCTGAAATTCATTCGTGATCTTTTTATATTCTTCCAAAGGCCATGGACCGCCGTCTGTACTGGTAATTACACCATCCAGAAGGCAGTATTCATCCTCGCTGCGCAGGGCAATATATTCTGTGTCGCGTTCAAAATCGGGAAAAGTCAGGCTCTGGAACAGTTCCACAGTCTTTTCTACGTCCTGCCTGATATCTAGCAAGCGTTCATGCAAGTCGAGTAATTGCTGATCAGATGGCAGGTGTGTGAAGCCGCCTACCTTCATCGCGATCGGGTGTGTGTGGCGGCCGCAGACCACCGCGCAGATATCTCCACACAATTTCTTCATGCGCAGCGCTCGATGAATGACATCAGGAGAGCTGCGGGCAAGCGGAATCACACTGCCCACGCCAAATAAATCAGGGGCTGCTAACATGTATACATGCAGGGTGTGGCTGTCCATCATCTCCCCACACAGGTTAAGTAAGCGCAGCAGATTGGTTTGCTGGCTGTTTTCGACGCCAAATGCTTTTTCAACAGCTCTCAAGGAGGCAGTAGCATGGGTAACAGCGCAGATTCCACAAATGCGGGAGGCAAGATGTGAGGCCTGTTCATACTGCATACCGCGCAGCATTGCCTCAAAGAAGCGTGGTGCTTCCACGATTTCCAGGTCGCACTGTTCCAATACGCCGCTGCTGACATCGACAACAATGTTACCGTGACCTTCTACCCGGGTAAGGTGGTGCAGATCAATGCGAACATTTTTCTTGTTATTAGGAGCCATGGGCATTTACCTTATTAGGGTTCGATTGGTAGGATTGGAAAAGCTTGAACTTGTTCATGAAAACACGCTGATCAAGGCCGTATTCAGCCAAAACAATCTGCATCCCGGCGGTATTTGCTGAAGTCGTGTTGCCGCGGCAGCCATCGCAGCCAACCCCATATGACGGGCATATTGCCCCACATCCCGCTCTTGTCACCGGCCCCAGACAGGCTTTACCATAATTAAAAATGCACACATTTTCCTTCAACTTACACTCGATGCACACAGGATAGTCCGGGATAGACAGCTTGCGCCCCTGCAGGAGCGCCTTTACATATTTAACGAACTCCTCTCGATCAATTGGACAGCCAGGGATAAACCCATCAATGGGGATAATCGCCTCAATGGGTGCGCTGGGCTTTGTGCTCGGAAACCTGTCGTGATTACCGTAAACGTAACGCTGAACCTCTGCCTGGGACTTGTAATTTCGAAAGGCATTGATGCCTCCAAGGTGGGCGCAAGCTCCCAGAGCGATTACAATCTGTGCTTTTTGGCGAATTTCTCTTAATCGATTTTCATCCTCGGATCGCGTGTATGAACCTTCCACGAAGGCAATATGATAATCATCACCCTTCTCGCTGATTGCCTCGCGAAATTGGACAATATCTATGGCCTCCAATAATGTCGGGTAGTTTTGTAAGGAATCGATAACTGTCAATTGACAACCTTCGCAGCCAGCGAAATCAAAGAATGCAACTTTCGGTCTGTCAACCGGCTTCATAGGGCTTCCTCCTGGTGTTTAATCTGGGCATATGAAAAGCAGGGTCCATCCTGGCAAGCATAGAATTTGTTGATCTGGCAGTGGCCGCATTTACCCAGTCCACATTTCATGCGGCGTTCTAGACTCAACCAGATGTTGCCGTCGCGTATCCCTAATCCGATCAGCTCCATCAATACGAAGCGGTACATGATGGGCGGGCCGCATGTGATGGCAACCGTATTGGGTGCATTAACATGAATCTTTGGGAAGAGCTTGGTGATTACACCCACATTTCCCGCCCAGTGCTCATCCGGGTTATCTACAGTTACATGAAGTTCTACGTCCTGGCGTGCACCCCAGGCTTGCAGTTCATCGGTGAACAGCAGTTCACCAGGATTTTTAGCGCCGTATAAGATGGTCACGCTCCCAAAATTGCTGCGTTCGTCAAGCACCTGGTTGATTAACGAGCGTAATGGAGCCAGGCCTAACCCACCAGGAGCAAACAGGATGTCCTTACCACGCATTCGTTCGATCGGAAATCCTTGACCAAATGGTCCGCGCAAACCGATGGAATCACCTGGTTCCAATCGATGCAGAGCGTTGGTCAGATCGCCTGCTCGTCGAACGCATATCTCCAATTTTCCGTTGCTGCGGCTGGGTGAAGACGATATGCTGATCGGTGCCTCACCAATACCGAATAGTGAAATTTGCACAAATTGACCCGGCTTGTGGCTCAGTGACATACCATCTGGTAGAGCTATGGTGAACAGCTTTTCAAGCTCAGTCAGCGGACGTATATCCAGGATTTGTGCCTGCGCCGGCATATAAATCGAATCATCCAACAAGGTATCTAAAAGTTGAACGCTCACGGGATGGTTGCCTCCTGGCGTATCTTACGAGCTGCAGAATGGCGTCGAAAAAGCTGGTTGAGCACTGCTATAGGTGTTATGTTCACCAGACAAGCTTCAGCACAGCGCCCGCAGCCCACACAACCGACCAGACCAGGGGCGATCGATTGGTACTTATATTTACGCAAAAAGCGGTGCCGCAGGCGGTTGGATTGTTTTGGGCGGAAATCATGCCCGCCTGCAACACAGGCAAATTGATCCAACTGGCATGAATCCCACACCCGTATTCGTTCTCCCGCAGTAAGCGCTAAATCCACTTGATCTTGGATATCGAAACAATAGCAAGTTGGGCAAACAATATTACATGAGCCGCATCCCAGACATTTTTCACCAAGCTCTTCCCACAGCGCAGAGCGGAAGAAATACGTCATCAAGCTGGGCAGTTCGGTGATGTCGGCTTCTAACTGGTAAGGAAAATTTGACCACTTTCTGCTCATGACGCGGTTGATCAGATTGTGATCCTCAGAAGTGGGATCCAACAGACAAGTTACACCATCCAGAAGTTTTCTGCCATCTTCAGAACCGATAAAGACCGCATAAGTGCTTCCTAAATCGATGAGATGCACGTCAAACTCCTCCGGGATACTCAATGTTCCCATATCTTTACAAAATGAGTGTTCGCTGCAGGGTTTGAGACATTCAACGCTCACCAGGGTGGTATTCTCACGCCTGGAAAAATAGTGCTGGTCGGCATGGTGTTGGTTAAAGACAGCATCCAACAAACGGAAAGCATGCAGGTCGCAGGTGTGTACGCCCATGATAACTGTGGGAAAATCTTCAATAACCGCTTCTGCGAGATTTTCGCCTGTATTAAACTGGAT
>DATKXE010000629.1:0-6546 GCA_035529195.1 Anaerolineales bacterium | reverse complement strand
GGGGTGGGTAAATCTGGTGCCAATTTGTCAAGCATCCAACGTGCTTCTTCTTCGGCATTCGTGTGCAGCACTGCGAAGCGATTCATCTGGGTTGAAGACCGCATCAGATCTAACAAACGGGCAATTCCTTTCTTGCGAGTTCGCACCTCGCCCAGGCTGAATACATTCCCATCGAACACTTCCACAAATGGTTTCAAATTAAGCAACGCACCCAGTCTTGCGCGCGCCCATGAGACACGCCCACTGCGCCGGACGTATTCCGCTGTGTCCAACATGGCGATCAGCCGCAGCCGTTTTCGCACTCCGCTGATGAGCTCCAAAATCGACTCCAAAGTCTCACCTTGTGAGATTGCCTCGGCAGCTTCGAGAACCTGGAACCCCAATCCTAGAGAAACTTGCCTGCTATCCACAACCACCACTTGTCCTTCAACCGACTGAGCAGCTGTTCTCGCAGCATTATAAATACCGCTTAATTCTTTTGAGCAGTGAATGGATAGAATCTGGTCAAATCCTCCCTGGAAAATACGCTCATATAATGTTTGGTACGTGCCTACTGATGAGGTTGAAGTGGTTGGAAAGGTGGTCATTTCCGGCAGCTGCAGGTAGAAATCCCGCCGGGAATAATTTTCATCGTCTTCAATGCTCTCACCATCTATTATCAGGATATTTGGAACAACATGTATCTGGTGCGCTGCAACAAGGTCGCGTGGTAGATCGCAGGTGCTGTCAGTGACAAGTGCTATCTTCATTGGTAGGCTATTTGTTGCAGGAATGTTTCGAACCGCAGATTAAACAAGATCGCGAACTCAGGTATGGGAAATCTAAATTCCACGGTTTCAGCCCCCTTGATATGCACGATTATTCAAAAGATATGATGAATTGATAATGGGGTTGACCCCCATTCTGCAGCTCCACCTCAAGATGTGAGTGGGAGGCACGTATGGTATCAGCAATGTGATTTGCATCCTGGTTGGTCACATCTGCGCCATAGAACAGGGTGATCAGCTCATATTGTTCGAGCTCCAGTTTCTCTAATAGAGAAACACATACCTCCTCAAGCGATTGAGCAGAGGTAAGCAACTTGCCGTTAAATATGGCGATGGTTTCACCTTCTTGGCAATTTACCCCATCGATTTCCACACTGCGGACAGCAGTGGTGATCTCAGCTGTGTCAACATCTTCAAGGGCGGCGTTCATATCAGCAGCAACTTCATCAAGATCCCCGTGTGGGACGAGTCTGAACATTGCTGCCAGGCCTTGTGGGATGGTGCGTGAGGGAATGACAGCAACTTGCTTGACGGATAAGTCAGCGGCATTATTAGCTGCCATGATGATATTCTTGTTGTTCGGTAAGAGGATTACTTTATCGGTAGGTAAGTGTTCAAAGGCATCCAGCAGATCCTCGGTGCTGGGATTCATTGTTTGCCCCCCTTCGACGATTCCAGCAACACCTAAACTAGCGAAGACCTGTGAAATACCCTTACCGGGAGAAACGGCGATTACAGCAATTTGACCCGGTTCAAGCGGGGAAATAGTTACTCCAGCCTGGCGTTCGATCTCTTCCATTTGATCGATTAGATTCTCAATATACACTTTGGTGATTGTACCCAGGGACATGGTGTAGTCGATGGGTTCATAGCGCTTTTCTGTTTCCACATGGATATGCATGCGGTAAAGACCTTCTCCCTCACCTATCTGAATCGATGTACCAATCTCCTCAAGCCTGCTATAGAATTCTTTTAGATTGAGCGGGTCATGCGGGCGGAAGTCCACCACCACTTCATAATCTTGACCGGCTTCAATAGTTTCAAGCGTGTCGTCCAGAATCAATTTCGAAAGTGGCTGGACGGCCATCGCAGGTGTATCTAAAGGTTGTCCATTGATGTATCGCAGCATGCCTTCCAAGATGTAGAAAAGACCTTTTCCTCCGGCATCGACGACACCTGCTTTTTTGAGAACATCGAGTAAATCTGGGGTCCTCTCGACGGATTCATCAGCTTCCTGAACAACTCGTTCTAAAATCGAAATGGTATCTTCAGTTTCAGCTAGAGCGGCTTCGGCGACTCGAGCGATATCCTTGGCGACTGTTAGAATGGTACCTTCCACTGGACGAACAACACCCAGGTATGCGGTGTCCCGTGCTTCTCCAAAAGCGTGGGCCAATGCTGGACCATCCAGTACTTCTAAATCTTCTGATCCACGGGCTAAACCGCGCCAAATTTGTGAGAGAATCACGCCGGAATTGCCGCGTGCCCCCATTAATGCACCGTGGGCAACCGCGTGGATCATTTTTCCGAAATTGTGTTCTGGTGAATCAGCGATTTCATCATAAGCGGCTTGCATCGTCAGGACCATATTTATGCCAGTATCGCCGTCTGGTACGGGATATACATTAAGCGCGTTAACAATTTCCTGATTGGTCCTTAACCAGGTCAATCCAGCAACAATTAATGATTTCAGGGCTTGCCCATCAATTTGTGCTTTGCGAAACTGGTTTTGTCGCTTTTTGATATATGCTTGCTGAGTAGCTAAATTCATTAATTCATCCAACTGGCAGGAATTTGGGACCTACTCTAATTCAGGCTGCTGATGCGTAAACCACTCACATGAATATTGACTTGATTCACCGGCATCCCCAGTGCTTTCTCGACATGATACTTGACCGTATTGGCGACACTGCTGGCGACAGATTTTATCCTGGTTCCGTATTCAATGACGATATACATATCAATGATGATCTTCTCTCCGTCATAATGGACTTCAACCCCCTGCATTGGATCTTTGACCAGGACATTGGTGAGATTGTTCATCCGATTCTTTGGAGCTAGTCCGACCACACCATAAGATTCCAATGCTGCCTGGTGGGCGATCCTGGCTACGGCACGGGGTGAAACGTGAATGCTGCCTATTGGGGTAGTTTCTCCGGTCATGATTATCCTCTATTGTTTAACAACTTAACTTGTTAGGAGATACGATTTGTGGTAATATTGCTCGGCTCACATAAAGTCTGAGCATTAATTTTTTTATTGGGCAGTAATAATCGAAAGCCTGCGTTTACTTGGTGAAGTTCACAACTCCTTATTCGCTGCTTCGCAGAACCAAAATTGTCCAGAAAGGCTCTTGAAAAATGGCAAAGTGTCAAAATTGCGGGAAGAAGACGACTTTTGGTCGTAATCGACCTTGGTCCAAAAAATCAACTCTTCGAACTTTTCGTCCCAACCTTCAGAAGATCACGGTTTATGAAGATGGAATAAAATCACGGAAGGTCCTATGCACAAAGTGCATCCGTACATTGGTCAAGGAAAATTAAGGTTTTAAAGTACTATTATTTCTAGGGGTTAATCGAAGCCACTTATGTTTTAAATCGCGGTCTTGCCGCGATTTTTCTTTTATGGGAGCCGAATAAACCCTAATCACCTTCGAATCATACCCGGGGGTAGGGGATATGGCAAGGGTGAGCGAAAATATATTTCCAGTAAGTTAGCGGATTGGGGGATTATAAATAAAATAAACCCACAAGAAGAGCGGAAAGAGCCCTCCGACCGCGATTAATGCGAACAAAGCTAAAACAATTGTGATCCAATCCATATCCAGCGGATTTGATCTTTGGGGGATGACCTCTGGGGTGGCTGGTGTTTCAAATGGCTGCGTCACTGCAGTGCTCGCAACAATTCCGTTCGCCATTTGGAGCGGAGCTTTCTCAACGATGAGTGAATTCTGGTGGTAGGCTTTCAAAACCCGACCTAATTGATCTGCGGTCCTATATCGAGCAGCAGGTTCTTTTGCCAGTGTTTTGAGTAAAATTTGTTCCACTTCAAGAGGAATATCCGGGTTTAATTCGCGAGGAGATTGGGGCAAATCCTGGCGATGCATCCTAGCTAATTCAGTTGAGGTGGTAGCCGTGAACGGCAGCTTTCCAGTGAGCATCTCGTACATAATGATTCCCAGTGAGTAGACATCCGAAGCAGGGGAGGGAGCAATACCAGCTGCTTGCTCAGGGGAGAAGTAAGATGGAGAACCCCAAACGATCTCGGCTTTCTCACCGGGATTGATAGTAGCGAGGGCGCGGGCAATTCCGAAGTCGACGATTTTTAGTTTCCGGTCAGGAGTGATCAACAGGTTTTGAGGTTTAATATCACAATGAACGAGGCCTGCCCGGTGAGCATAGCCCACCCCCGCGCAGGCCTGTTCCATCAGGGATAGCGTTTCTAGCAGGTCAAAGCGTTCAATTTTAACTTTAAGCTGTTTGATATCGGTTCCCGGAACATACTCCATTATGATGAATAATCGCTCAGAATCGAATCCAAAATCATATACAGTGACGATATTGGGATGTGATAGATTGGCAGCAGCTTTCGCTTCTTGTTGGAAATGTTCCCGGAAGGCTGGATCTGTCGAATATTTCTGACGAAGTACTTTTATTGCTACATTCCGTTCTAAGGTGAGGTCGCGAGCCTTGTAAACAACAGCCATGCCACCTGTTCCCAAAGTGTCTTCGATCTGGTAACGATTATTGATTAAGGTGGTTTCTGACATGCGGTTATATCATCCTGCGGGGTCTCGAAATTGTACCATTCATAGCGCTGTGGATATCGAGTAGAATCAATCCATTACCAGTTCAAAATCCATCGAGAATAAAGGTTGTGTCAGTTAAAGAAACGACAACATTAACTTGAGGATCCATTAATCCATGCCAAGCACACTTCTAGTTTATAACCCAGTTGCTGGTCGCTATCCCTCCCGAATGTTGACAGAGCGCGCAGCCAGGGTCCTTGAACAATATGGTTGGAAGGTGGAAATTGAGACCACAAGTGATGGCAGCCAGATACCACTGCTTGCCCAGCAAGCGGTTAATGAAAATAAGGACTCTTTAATTATCGTGGGTGGAGATGGATCATTAAATAAAGCGCTTCCAAGTCTTGCAGGAACTGATACTGCTTTAGGTGTTTTACCCGCCGGTACTTCAAATGTGTGGGCTCAGGAGCTGGGTTTACCTGGACTGAGTTGGACGCGCTGGATGGCCCTAGAAGAAAGTGCACACCGTCTGGCAAAAGGGGATATGCGCTGGGTTGACATCGGGAAGTGTAATGAAAAGCATTTCCTGTTGTGGTCTGGCATTGGAATTGACGCCTTCATCGTTCACCGCATCGAGCCCAGGAGACAGTGGGAAAAGAACTTCACCCTGGTGCGCTATGGAGCCAGTGCAGTTTGGAGTGCCAGCCAATGGCAGGGGGTAAATATACGGGTAATCGCGGATGGTATGCAGGTAGAAGGAAAATATATGCTGGTCGAAGTGAGTAATATTCGTTTATATGCAGGTGGTTTAACGACGCTTTCTCCCCAGGCAAGTTTGGATGATGGTTTGATGGAGCTGTGGTTATTTGAAGGTGATAGCCTGGAAGATGTCCTCCAGCAAGCATGGTCTCTTTTGTCCGGCAGGCATATTAATTCCGAGAGAGTAAAATTCCTTCAATTCAGCCAGATTGTATTAGAATCGGATACGCCTATTTACTTACAAATGGATGGCGAACCTGAGGTAGATGGCATGCAGGTTGCCATCTCTGTACTTCCCAGGCATTTAAAAGTTATGGTTCCAGAGGGTGTACCAAGCGCTTTATTCCGATCGCATCAGCAAAAAGGATAAGGGAAATTGAAACAAGTAACAGGTTATATCAGACACAAACCGCTTTCTGTGTTATTAGTAGCTCTCCCACTGGCCTATATGGCAGAGATATTTCATTGGGGACCCTTAGGGGTCTTTATTCTATCGGCTCTATCCGTGATTCCCCTTGCCGCCTACATCGGGGAGGGCACAGAGGCATTGGCAGCTTATACAAACCCAAGGGTCGGTGGATTGCTGAATGCGACCCTGGGGAATGCGGCTGAATTGATCATTACCATTTTTGCTATTCGAGCAGGCTTGTTGGAATTGGTTAAAGCATCCATTACCGGTTCAATATTGGGGAATTTGCTCCTGGTGTTGGGTTTCTCAATGGTGGTGGGTGGGGTGCGCCATGGTATTCAAACTTTTGATCGCAGGCAAGCCAGCCGCAATGCGATCTTATTGGTGCTTGCGGTGATTGCATTAATCATCCCCTCCATCTTTAGCGGCTATATCGGCAACCCGCAATCGGACCGTGTAGAGGCGCTCAGCGTGGGAACTGCGGTGGTCATGATCATCCTGTACGGATTAAGCTTGCTGTACAGTTTCAAGTTTGCAGGCTCGCCCATATCGCACAAATCAACTGAGAAGCTCATCCATAAACCTTCCTGGTCAATCCGCAAAGCGCTGGTGATTTTGGCTTTAGCCACCATCGGTGTCGTGATCGCCAGTGAACTCCTGATAACTGCAGTCGAACCAGTGATGAGCGGCTTAGGAATATCCGAATTTTTCATTGGTATCATTCTCATTCCGCTAATTGGCAATGTTGCCGAACACTTTGTTGCTGTTCAAGTCGCAGCACGCAACCAGATGGATTTAAGCGTCGAGATTGCCGTATCCTCAAGTTTGCAAATCGCCCTGTTTGTTGCTCCAGTTCTGGTCTT
>DATKXE010000628.1:0-6204 GCA_035529195.1 Anaerolineales bacterium | reverse complement strand
GAGAGAATTGATGAATTCGTTTAAATTACCAAAAACATATGATTTCAAAGCCACAGAAAATAAAATCTATGATTGGTGGGATCAGGGAGGGTACTTTAAACCCGATAATGATCCCAATCAACCTGGTTTTGATCCACAAATTAAACCCTTCGTGATCTCGATCCCACCCCCAAATGTGACCGGAGAATTGCACCTGGGGCATGCCATGTTTGTTTCAATGGAAGACTTGATGATCCGCTACCACCGTATGAAAGGCATTCCGTCCTTATGGGTGCCCGGAACGGATCACGCCGGCATTGCAACCCAACTGCAGATAGAGAAAGCACTTTCCGCGGAAGGCTTAACCCGCGAGCAAATTGGTCGTGAGGATTTTCTGAGGCGAACCTGGGAATGGAAGGCAAAATATGGCGGAATCATCACCCAACAGATACGCCGTCTGGGTGCTTCCTGTGATTGGGATCGAGAACGCTTTACTTTAGACGAAGGGCTTTCCCGGTCGGTAAGAGCAGCTTTTGTACGCTTATATGAGAAAGGTTTGATCTATCGTGGACCGCGCCTGATCAATTGGTCTCCAGGATTAAAAACCGCGGTCTCAGATTTGGAAGTGGAATATTCTGAAGAGCCGGGCACCTTGTATTACTTCAAGTTCATGCTGGCTGAAGCCCAGGGAGATTATATTCCTGTCGCGACCACCCGCCCGGAGACCATCCTGGGGGATACCGGGCTGGCTGTCCATCCCGAAGACTCCCGCTATCAAGAATTCATTGGACAGGAGGTTCTCGTACCGATTCTAGACAGGAGAATTCCAGTTATCGCCGACGAGTATGTAGACCGGGAGTTTGGAACCGGAGCTTTGAAGATCACCCCAGGGCACGATCCCAACGATTACGAAATCGGGGAACGGCACGGGCTGGCTGTAATCTCAGTGCTGGATGAAGCCGCGAAAGTCAACCAGCATGGAGGCCCATACGCAGGTCAAGATCGCTTTGAGACTCGCAAAAACCTGTGGGAAGACATGCGGGCTGCATACCTGGTGATCAAGGAAGAACCCTACATGATTAATATTCCCAGGTCACAGCGCGGCGGCGAGATCATCGAACCGATGATCTCAACTCAGTGGTTTGTCCGTATCCAGCCTCTTGCCGATGCTGCTCTTGAGGCAGTCAACGATGGTCGCATTCAAATCATACCGGAGCGATTCAAGAAAGTTTACAACAATTGGTTAGAAAACATCGAAGACTGGTGTATTTCCCGTCAATTATGGTGGGGTCATCGCATCCCGGTTTGGACTTGCCAGGGCTGCAGCGAGGTGATCGTTTCCCAGGAGGATCCCACGGAATGCACTCAATGTGAAAGCGAAAACTTGGTTCAGGACCCAGACGTGCTTGATACCTGGTTCTCGTCAGGCCTGTGGCCTTTCTCCACCTTGGGATGGCCAGAAGAAACGGCTGATTATGGGTACTTTTATCCGACTTCGGTGATGGAGACTGGCTACGATATTCTCTTCTTTTGGGTGGCGCGCATGATCATGGATGGCATCGAGTTCACTGGCCAGGTTCCATTCCACACCGTTTACCTGCACGGTTTGATCCGCGATGAGACCGGACGCAAAATGAGCAAAACTTACGGCAACGTGATCGATCCGCTGATTGTCATGGATGAGCTGGGCACGGATGCATTACGGTTCACGCTCCTGGTCGGGTCAACACCGGGCAATGATATGAATCTGAGCTTGAAAAAGGTGGAAGCCAATCGGAATTTCGCCAATAAGATTTGGAATGCAGCCCGTTTTGTCCTTGGTGCCCTGGAACAGGTGCAGGAATTGCAGTTCCCCCAACAGAAAACTGAACCCCTGCCAGGTTTGGCAGACCAATGGATCCAGGCCCGCCTGTCATTCCTGACCAGGGATGCTGAACGACTTTTCCAAAATTATCAATATGGGGAAGCCGGAAGACAGATTTATGAATTCTTCTGGAATGAGTTCGCTGATTGGTATATTGAGATCGCTAAATTACAGCTGGCTCAAGGCGACCGGATGGCGTACACCACTGCACGCAATCTGGTCCACGTATTGGATACTTGCTTGCGGCTGCTGCATCCATTTACACCCTTCGTGACGGAGGAGATATGGGGGCGTTTGAAAACCGCTGTTGGCGAATTAAAACAGCCCATCATTTCACAACATGCAGTCGAATGGGAAGATGCGCTGATCATCGCCCGGTGGCCTGAACCCGCTCCGGAAAATCCCTGGGAAACAAAAGCCATCACCGATTTCTCTTTGATTATGGAATTAGTGCGTGCTGTCCGCAATCTGCGCTCAGAGAAGAATGTGGATCCCAAACTGAAAATCCCAGCCACGCTGGTGGGTGGGGAAAAAACCCCACTGCTCCAACAGCAATCTGCCACTATTGCCGTGTTGGCCCGGCTGGATCCTCAAAAAATCACGATCAGCAAAAATCTGGACGGAAAACCAGAGGGGCATATTGCTTTAGTGATTGGTCCCATCGAAGCTTATTTGCCGCTGGCGGAACTGGTCGATCCAGCTGAGCAGCGCATGCGCTTGCAAAAGGAGTACGCGACATCAATGAGCCAGGTCGAACGTCTGGAGAATTTACTTGAAAGCCCATTTGCGGAGAAAGCTCCTGAGAATGTCATCGAAAAAGAACGCCAGAAATTAGCGGATTACCAGGGAAAAGTTGAGAAAATCAAATCCCAACTTGAAGCACTCAGTACGAGTGACCTGGGGTAATACAATCCGATTACAAAAAAATTGAATTCATACCAGTATCCAGAAAGTGTACATCCAATGAAAAAGGAAAACCTGATTTCCGCATTAACAGATGGAAGAAGAGATTTCCTGAACCAGCTTACAGGCATCTCCCGGGAGGAGATGGAAATCCCAGGAATGCTCGAGCAGTGGTCGCTGAAAGACCTGCTGATCCACCTGGCCCGCTGTGAAGCTGAACTGGTTAAACTGCTCTGGCAAGCGAAACAAGGGATCACACCCACCACTGCACATTTCGGCCAGGAAACAATTGATGCTCAGAATGAGCGCTGGTATCAGGAAAGCAAATCCCGACCGATGGATATGGTTTGGGAAGATTTCCTGGCAGTTCGCCAACAGACAATTCGCAGGGTGAAGGAATTCGAAGACAGTCAATTGAACGACCAACAGTACTACCCCTGGCTTAAAGGGAAAACCTTATGGGAGTGGATCGCTGGTGATAGTTTCGAGCATGAGGCCGAGCACGCCCAAGACATCCGCTCCTGGAAAAGCAGCGACGGAAAGACATCATGAAAATCGGTTTCGTTTACCCGCAAACAGAATTCGGTAATGACCCCATCGCCATCCGTGATTTAGCACAAAGTGCGGACGAATTGGGTTTTTCCCATGTCCTGGCGTACGACCATGTTGTGGGGGTGAATCCCAAGCGACCTGAGGCTTGGGTTGGACCGTACGATTACCAAACACCATTCCAGTCACCTTTACTGTTATTTAGTTATATGGCAGCTGTAACCACCCGACTGGGATTTGCGACCGGAATCTTGATTCTTCCGCAGCGCCAGACTGCCTTAGTTGCCAAACAAGCTGCCACGCTGGATGTCCTGTCTAAAGGTCGCCTCCGCTTAGGAGTCGGGGTCGGCTGGAATAAACCTGAGTATACAGCCCTCGGCAATAATTTTCACGATCGCGGTCGCCGGATAGAAGAGCAAGTGCAGATCTTGCGCGCCTTGTGGACCGATCCACTGGTGAAGTTCTCTGGGAAGTGGCACAACATCCCGGATGCTGGCATCAACCCCCTGCCAATCCAGCAACCGATCCCAATCTGGTTTGGTGGTCATGCCGAGGCTGTATTGCAGCGGGCAGCACAGCTAGGTGATGGTTGGTTACCGAATTATCGCAGCGGGGAAGAAGCACGACCCGCTCTCGCCAAGATTGGTGGATACCTGGATCAAGCTGGAAGAGACGGGTCTGATTTTGGAGTTGAAGCCAGGATTCACTATGCAGATGGAAACCCAATCCATTGGGAGCGGTTACTTGAAGGCTGGCAAGGTGTGGGTGCAACCCATATTTCATTCAACACCATGCAGGCAGGCCTTGATAGTCCTGCAAAACATTTAAAGTCCTTGCGGTTGATAGCTTCAAGCTTGGATATCAAGCACCGTTAATCTCTGCACGAGGTGCGCAGATGAAAATCCGGGTTGGAAACACCCACCTGAACATTGAAGATCGAGGCAGTGGTCCACCTTTACTGCTGATCCATGGTTTCCCACTCAATCTCGAGATGTGGCGCCCACAGATTGAGGTACTTTCCAGTAGTAACCGAGTCATCGCAGTTGACCTGCGCGGGCACGGTCAATCACCTGCAACACCCGGCCCTTATCCGATGGATTTGCTTGCAGATGATTGTGCAGGTGTTCTGAAATCACTGGAGGTACAACAACCTGCTGTTGTTTGCGGTCTGTCCATGGGAGGCTATATCAGTTTTTCATTCTTCCGTCGTCACCCGAAATTGGTCTCTGGATTGATCCTGGCGGCTACCCGGGCAGGAGCGGATTCCGATCAGGTTAGAGCAAGCCGGGATAAAGCTGTTGCGCAAACAGAACGACTTGGTACCCGTCCTGTGATCGACAGCATGCTACCGATCCTTTTAGCTCCCAACACTTATAATGAAAACCCGGAACTCGTTCAAGTTGTGGATGATATTGTGTCCCAGACCTCTACCAGTGGGATGGTATCGGCATTACAAGGCATGAAAGACCGCCGCGATTCTACCCAATTACTTGGACAGATCGAAGCACCTGCATTGATCATTCATGGGTTGGATGATCAGATTATTCCGATGCGTGATTCCGAAGCCATGCGTGCGGGGATCCCAAATTCTCAGCTGGAGATCATTCCTGATGCCGGACACTTACTAAATCTTGAACAGCCAGAGATATTCAATCGCATCGTGACCAGTTTCATCAATCAATTATGATCACCTTCGCCTGAATGTGAAGTGAAATCAGCTCAGCAAAATCGTGTTCTCGAATCGCCGGGGACCGGGTATCGAAATCAGGTTGCCAACGACGGATTCTATCTACTGAACCATCTCCTCCTTTCCAATAGTATTTGTAATATGACCACTTGGAATAAGATTGGACGTAGAACAGCTACGCAGAAAGAGGTGTATTTTATTTCGTTGGCAATCGTTGCTTTGCTGGCAAGCTGTGGGGGTCAATCTCCCAGCCAAGCGTTTCCTGAACCCTCAGAGCCCAGATCAGGAATCGTCTTTACCTCGGATAGAACAGATAATTGGGATATTTTCTTCATCCAGGCGGATGGCAGTGGATTATCACAGCTGACTGACTTTCCAGGAGTTGATGCAGACCCCGATTGGTCACCTGATGGACGAATGATCGCCTTCCGCTCCCGTCAAGATGGCAGCTCAGACATTTTCGTCATGGGATCAGACGGTTCAAATCCAATCAACCTGATCGGCGATGCAGACACAAGCCTGGATGATGAATTCGCACCTCAATGGAATCCGGATGGGAAAAAATTCTCACTCTACACCGATCGCTACCCCTCACGCGGCAACTGCATCGGCGGTTACCACCAGATTGCTTTGCTGGTGCAGGAAACTGGTAATTACGCAATTGATCTTTTTGATACCATCGCCGGAGAACAGTATTCATCTACCTGGTCTCCCGATGGGCGCTACTTGGTTTTCGACTCAACCTGCCGGATCCCCGGATTCCAGCTGTATATGTTTGATACCCAAACTGGAGATACAAAGAAAATTACCAACGAACCCATTTCACACACCCACCCTGCCTGGTCGCACGATGGACGCTTCCTGGCTTTCGCAAAGTATGTGGGAAGCAATAACGAGATATTCATTTTGGACCTGAACACCTCCCAACAGATTCAAATAACCAACCATCCCGCGAATGACATCATGCCCAGCTGGTCTCCCGATGACAGCCAGATCGCCTTCGTATCCAACCGGGAGGGCAATAAGGAAATCTTTATCATGAACGCTGATGGAAGTGGAGTTTATAACTTAACAAACCATCCTGCTGATGACTGGTACCCATCCTGGTCACCGGTTATGGTCATCCCTTGATCAAATAGAACATTTGTGCTATTATTGGGCTACTAATACAGCCGATATTAATTTATTATAAGGAGAAAACCCCATGTCAGAACATCATATC
>DATKXE010000627.1:0-3104 GCA_035529195.1 Anaerolineales bacterium | reverse complement strand
TTCTTCATGACCGGCTGCATTGTTTCAACCTGGACGGGATCCGCGTCCAGATCAAATAATACTTGTTGATATGGAGAGAATGACATGCAGATTGGTGTAAACACCTGGGTTTGGACCTCGCCATTAACCACTGCAGAGCTGCAGAAATTGGCTCCGCAGGTTAAAGAGATGGGCTTTGACTGGATCGAGGTCCCCCTCGAAGGTTTGGAGGATATGGATCATAAACGCGGGGCTGAGATCATCAAGGAATACGATCTGGGAGTCAGTGCCTGTGCGGCAATGGGACCAGACCGGGACCTGATCCATCCTGACCCGGATATCCGCGCCAGCGGTATGGCATACCTCAAAGGAGCCATTCAAGCCACTCGAGATTTAGGGGCGACCAACCTGGTGGGACCGCTCTACTCCGCAGTTGGCCGCACCTGGCAGTCCACCCCGGAAGAACGGGCTCGGGATACGGATCTGCTGGTCGATAACTTAAGCACGTTATCGAATTATGCTGCGGATTTCGGTGTTGTGCTGTGCGTTGAACCCCTCAATCGTTTTGAGACCAGTTTCATCAACCTGGCTGAGCAGGCGATCCCGATCGTTGACCGGGTCGCTCACCCCAACTGCCAGATGATGCTGGATACTTTCCATATGAACATCGAGGAAAAATCATTGGGAGATGCCATCCGCGCGGTGGGACCCCGCCTGCGGCATGTGCATGCTTGTGAGAATGATCGCGGTGCACCCGGCACAGGCAATATCACCTGGGATGAGGTCGCCAAGGCGCTCAACGATATTCATTATGGCGGTCCGGTAGTGATCGAGTCGTTTACTGCCAAGGTGAAGAGCATCGCCGCGGCGGCGGCCATCTGGCGCTCCCTGGCACCCAGCCAGGATGCTTTGGCTGAAGATGGTCTCAAGTTCCTCCGGCAGCTATTGACCTAGTTTTGAAACCTCGCATAAGTCTGAGGTTAAGTATACAGCCCCTGGTGGGCGTAATGATACAGCACATAGACACTAACTAAGGAGAATATAAAATGGCAAGACCAGTCACACTTTTCACCGGCCAATGGGCTGATTTGACCTTAGAGGATGTCGCCAAGAAAGTCAGCGAATGGGGCTTTGATGGACTCGAGCTGGCCTGTTGGGGAGACCATTTCGAGGTCGACAAAGCGCTTGAGGATGATGGTTATATCCAATCACGCTGGGACATTCTTAATAAGTACGATTTGAAATGTTTTGCGATCAGCACGCACCTGGTGGGTCAATGCGTTTGCGATGATCCGATCGATCAGCGCCACAAGAGTATTCTTTCCGAAAGATTATGGGGAGATGGGGATCCCGAAGGTGTAAGGCAGCGCTGTGCCGAGGAAGTAAAAAATACTGCTGTTGCAGCCAAGAAGTTGGGGGTAAAGACTGTCAATGGTTTTACCGGCAGTAAAGTTTGGAAGTACCTCTATTTCTTCCCGCCCACTTCCCAGAATGACGTCGACGAAGGTTATCAGGATTTCGCTGCACGTTGGAAACCGATCATGGATGTCTTCGCAGATAATGATGTCAAATTTGGCCTTGAAGTCCATCCTACTGAAATCGCTTATGACCTCATCACTTCAAAGCGGGCGCTGGATGCTATTGAATGGCACCCAGCCTTTGGTTTTAATTTTGATCCCAGCCACTTCATTCACCAATTTATCGATCCGGTTGAATTCATTGATGAATTTGGCGAGCGGATTTGGCATGTTCATGTAAAAGATTCACGTGTTCAGCTCACCGGGCGCAACAGCATCCTGTCTTCCCACCTCGATTTTGGGGATTCCCAACGGGGTTGGGATTTCGTTTCCCCCGGCAGGGGCGATGTGAAGTGGGACCAGATGATCCGCGCTTTAAACCGGGTAGGTTATTCAGGACCCCTCTCTATTGAGTGGGAAGATTCTGGCATGGACCGGGATTGGGGTGCACCAGAGGCTTTGAAGATGGTACGCAGCCAGGATTTCACAGTATCACAAGTGGCCTTTGACGCGGCTTTTGCATCCAAAGATTAACTTCTATCCCAGGAGTTCATCATTGAGATTTGAAAGGTAACCTGCAAATCTTTTGAGAATAATTATGTACATTATTTGGAGGATTACATGAGCGAAGAAACTGGTTTCACTACGATGGCAGGAGCGAAGGCGGAAGGTGAAGCACCGCAGATCGGTTTTGGTATGCTGGGCTATTCCTTCATGGGCAAGGCACACAGTAATGCGCTAAAAACCTTGCCTTACATGATGTATCCGCCGGTAGCCGTTCCCAAACTGGTGGCGATCAGTGGGCGCAATGAATCTGCAGTTTCTGAAGCAGCTATACGCTATGGTTATCAGAAGTACTATACCGATTGGCGGGCGATGGTTGAGGATGAAGAAGTGCAGGTGTTGGATAATGGTGGCCCGAATGATATGCATGCCGAGCCAGCCTTCCTGGCAGCTCAATTAGGAAAGCATATCCTCTGCGAGAAGCCCTTAGCCCGCTCAGCCGAAGAATCAAAGCAGATGCTGGATGCGGTCCAGAAAGCTGATATCAAACACATGGTGGCTTTCAACTACCGCTTTGTACCCGCGGTGCGCTTGATCCGCAACCTGATCGACCAGGGCGCTTTTGGCCAGATTTATCACTTCAGGGCAGTATATCTGCAAGAGTGGATCATGCCCCATTACGGTATGCCGAAGATCTGGCGTTTGGATAAGAATGTGGCTGGCAGCGGTGCCATTGGTGATTTGGGCGCCCACATCATCGACCTGGCACACTACCTGGTCGGCAGTGTGAAGAGCCTGGCAGCCAACAAGAAAACTTTTATCGAAACGCGGGAGCTGGATGGCGAAGAAGGCGAAGGACTTGTGGATGTGGATGACGCTTTCGTTGCCGCGGTTGAGTTTGAAAACGGTGCACTCGGCACACTCGAAGCGACCCGTTTTGCTGGGGGGCGTAAGAACTTCAACTGTTTTGAAATCAATGCCGAAAAAGGCAGCGTGCGCTTCAACCTGGAGCGCATGAACGAGTTAGAGGTTTTCTGGGTGGATGAAAAGCCCAAAGAGACTCAGGGCTTCCACAATGTGCTGGTCACCGAAGGATACCATCCC
>DATKXE010000626.1:0-3943 GCA_035529195.1 Anaerolineales bacterium | reverse complement strand
CTGGCCTGTGATATCGGTTGCTGATGATAATTCCATTATGGTTGTGTGGAGTAATTCTGACAATATCTTGTTTTATTCAACCTGGGAATCGGATCAAGCTCCTCCGGTATCGCCTACAGGTTGCCATGATGGCCCGAAGATTAGCGCAAGTGCACTTAACCAATTCCAACCCAGGCTAAGCGGGGGACAAGATGGCTCTTTCAGTATAGTGTTTTCCGTTCTAGAAACCGGGTCAGAAACTGTGTACCAGATGGATTATATCGGTCAACAATGGAATTTTCCTCAATCTTTAGGCAGCGGGAAAACACCAAATATATTTACCCTTCCAAAAGGTGGTACTTACTACGCGTGGTGTGATAGTAACAGCCAGGTTCGCATAAAGAATCCAGAGACGGACCTGGTAGATCTGATCGATTTTCCACCATGCAACAGCCGACCGACGATGTCACTCGCAGAAAATGATGCTCTCCACCTAGTATGGTATTCCAACGAGATCAAGAATAATCAAAATGTCGTCTCGAAAGCAAATATCATTTACGAGAGCATTCAAACAGAACAAGGATGGTCTGAGCCTGCGATTGTAGTCGAGACTGATGATTATTCATTGCCAGTGATTGCTGGCATGGGCGGCGGCGACCTAAACATTCTCTGGAGTGATAATGCTGGACAAAGACTCAATTCAGCCCAACAACCGATCTATGAATGTTCTGGAGATGAACTGGGTGAAATTGGGCAGGTAATGATCGATGTGATCGAGAACGGTTCGTACAGATCTGAGGGTGATCCTATTCCATACTGTAAGAATAGTTATTTGGGTTTAATATATATGCCCAACCCTGAATCGATATACAGCCCTCAGCCACCAGATCAAAATGGGGGTTTTAGTACTGTGTCAAACATAGTGAGCTTGGTCGAATATGAAGTCCTTCTTTCTGTTATGGAATGGGCAGCAGATGAGAATGATCAAGGCTTAAATCCAGGCAGCGTCTATACCAGTGAGATAGCAAAGCTTTACCAACAAATTAATGAAGATCCCTCGCGTTATCCACGGGGACTAACCGTACGAATACTGTTGGGAAATTATCCTGAACTATCTAAGCTGGAGTGGGGTGAGCAAATCTGGAATGTGATTGATGATTTGAGAAATGCTGGTGTCGATAAAATGGTTGATTCGGATATTGGCTGGAATGTTGAAATTGCAAATTATGAAGGAGTTTATCCCCACAGCCATACAAAATTCTTGGTTGTGGATGGAAAAATAGCAGTTGGTGCAGGATTTAATTATGGCTATCTTCATTTTCCTTTTGGTCATCCATCAAATAAAGGCGGGGACCTGCACGATTTGGGAATCGTAATCTCCGGACCGATCGCCCAACAAGCGTTGGTCACCTTTGACGATTATTGGCAGGGAGCGGAGCAATTATACTGTCCTGATTTATCGTCAAATCCAGAGTACCTTTGGAATCGTGATTGCGTCCGCAGTGAAGCACAGGCATCCCATGTACCTGAAGTAAGAAAATATTTTCTTCCCGAGACTCAAGGTGAATTAAGCAATGCCTTTTCCCTTACTAGAAATATTGAGTTTAAGGAATCGGACGATGTCATCCGGACTGTCTTATCTTCTGCTCAAGAATCACTGGATATATGGGAGGTTAATTTCTCTTTAGAATTGATCTGCATGCTCGATTTGTTCAACGATAAAGTCTGTTCGTTTGATAATGCGCTGGATTTCATGGACGCGATTATCACTTCGGTTGAACAGAATCAGACGAAAGTGAGGGTCTTGGTTGAGAAAACCAATAGTAATGGGATGGAAAACCGGGTTGCTGCGAAAGAATTCACCCGTGAATTAGAAGAACGCGGTTTGAGCCAGTATGTAGAAATACGGTTCTTTGAAGGTAGGATGCATTCCAAAGCATTTCTCGTAGATGATGAAATTCTATTTATTGGCAGTCAGAATTTTCATTACAGCGCTTGGGGAGAAAGAGGCTTGGCGGAATACAATTTAGCAACCGATGACCCTCGTGCAGTGTCAACTTTCAAATCAATGTTTGATTATTATTGGGAAACCGGAATTCCCTGGGAGGAATATCAGTAGAATAATAATTTTGTCTGAATTCTTGTTTGTTATTTCTTGACTGGATACGGAAAGATTGGTAAACTCCTAGCAGAGTTGGTACCGAATTTGAGAAGAAAGGAGGCTTGAAAATTCAATGCAAAAATCAATCATTGTTGAAAAATTGATGTTAAGCGCGCCTCCTGGTGACATCTTCTTGGACTAGGTCAATTATTCCACTCGAACTTCACCACAGGTGCGCCCATGCCCTGTGGTTTTTTATTTAATCTGATTATCTCACTCAAATAATCAGAAGGACTACTGAAACCATCCCACAGGGTGAGAATCTCCTGTGGGTTTTATATATTAAAGGATCAATTAACGATGGAGTTTTACGAAGATTTCGATGAGAAAGAAGGTTTACCAAGGATAAAGAATATGCCTGAAGCTCGTCCATTGCAGGCCTGGAAAGCAAGACCTCAGAATGAAAAGAAATCAATAAATGATAAATCAGCCTCACTGGTTGAGCAAAGAGATGAAATTCGAGACTACTCTTTCACTTATGAAGCTTCACGTCATGAGCGCGAGTGGATATTAAATTCATTGGGAATATTTCACGATATGCAGTGGTTTTCTGATGTCCTCCGATTAGTAAAGGGAGGTAAGGAAGCCTCTGTTTACCAATGTTTAGCTGCACCGGATTCACCAGTTGAAGGAGCTTTTGTTGCAGCGAAAGTATACCGACCCCGCCGGTTTCGTAATTTGAGGAAAGACCATATCTATCGTGAAGGTCGTGTGGAATTAGACACATCTGGTAATGCAATTGTCAAGGATAAAATGGTAAAAGCCATCCGACAGCGATCAGATTATGGACATGAAATTATGCATACATCCTGGTTGGAGCATGAATTTCAGACTATGCAAATCCTGCACTCTGCAGGTGCCGATGTGCCCAGACCTTATGCGAGTGGGGATAATGCGATTCTGATGGATTTTATCGGGGATGAAGTGGGTGCTGCACCAACCTTGAACACGGTAAAACTTGATCCACTAGAAGCAAAAATACTTTTTGAACGTGTAATTTTCAATATAGAGCTTCTACTTGCCAACGAACGGGTGCATGCAGACCTTTCTGCATTTAATATTCTCTATTGGGAAGGTGAGATCACGCTGATAGATTTTCCTCAAGCGATCTCTCCCCATGAGAACCAGAGTGCTTTCATCATCTTTGAACGCGACATGCGCAGGATATGCGAATATTTTGTCTGTCAAGGAATTAATGTTGATATCCGGGAATTAACCGCAAAACTTTGGAAAACCTATAAATACCGTAAGATACCGGAATTTACCCTTGATTTTCTTGATGAGGAAGACGAAGAAGATCGGGCATACTGGGATCGTTATAAGGAATAGAAATCGAGCTTCAGATAGATCACCATGCATAGGCATACCAAGTCGTATGCATGGTGAAATCTTAATCAATGCGAAAATCTAAGGGGAAAATCAGCCAACGAGAATGATCTTATTAGATGGCGATACCAGTTTCCACCAGATTATTATCATTAATATAAACAATATCTTGATTAATCGGAGAAAACGTGTATAATTTTACGGGATAGGGAAAAATTATCAATCTGGTAAGTTCTAATTGAAAATTCTCCATAATTAATATAAATCTAGTAAGATCATTGGGAGGCGAATGAACCAATGAAGCAGAAGAATCTTCCTCTCTACCTATTTGCGACTTTGATTTTACTTGCTATTACGCTTGGATATACGAACCAAGCACTTGCAGAAGAAGGGGTTTCAACTGCTTACTATTCTCTTAATTATCAGGAAGAAGCGGATCTATATCTTGGAAAAGCGGGAGTATTCATGGTAAGTTCG
>DATKXE010000625.1:0-3933 GCA_035529195.1 Anaerolineales bacterium | reverse complement strand
TGCTGCTGGCTATTAATTGCCTGATAGTTAATTCATATTTCTTGAACCGAAAAGCAGAGCAGATCGAAATTACCCGAATAATGTTCGAAGTCGCTAAGCAAATTGATGATGAGTGGTTGTCGGCATACACATTATTCGCTGTGAGTATGGCCGCGTTAATTGATGAAGACTACACTGAGGCGATACGGCAGGCTGAAATTCATTTGAAACTCTGTGAAGATATCGGTGATGAAATTGACTCGACTCTGCCATTAATAATTCTGGGTCACACAGCATTAGCCAATGGGAAATACGAAGAGGCATGGGGTTTTTACTTACGCTGTCAAAAAATCTCGCAGAAGACTGGCTTTCATTATGCAATCCAAACCTCAAGCAAATACCTGGATAAAGTAGCCATATCAATGGGAAAGATAACCGAAGCCGAGAAGTACCTTTTCCAGTGTCTGGTCATGACGATGGAAATTGGATTTGTGCGGGACGTCATTAATTTATATTATGAGTTCGCCCGATTAATGGTGGCAAAAGAGGAACCAGAACATGCAGCTGAACTGCCGGCCTTTGTAATTCTGCATCCTGCCAGCCAACAGACAAGAATGATGGAAGGACGCATTAGAGACAGTGCCCAGAATTTACTAACCAAGCTAGAACAAGAGCTGCCGCAGGATGATTATACGGCTGCCACCCTGCGCGGCCAGGATCTGGAATTGGATCAGATTTTCAATGCTCTGGTTAGCCCGGTACACCCAAAGTGAGCTCGGCATCCAGATGGCATAAAGACAGCGGTGGGTATTTAATTTCTTATTGAGCACCAACTGGAATAATATATTCTCACATGTATTAACCTGTGGTAAAGAAAAAAGGTCCTTCGGGCTTGATAACCCGAAGGACCTGGCTTTTTTTTGTGCCGCTCGAGAAAGCACCACCCAGCAGCTAAATTAATGCTCTCAAATTACGAATTTTTGGCTACATAATCGAGATACCTTGCCTGGCATCAACCGACTTCGAAGAATTCCTTTAATACTTTGACCGCCATCCTGTTTTCCTCTTGGGTGCCGATCGTTATCCGGAACCAGCCGTCGCTGCCGTGTTTGGGGGTTTCACCCCTGAAAATGATACCTCTTTCCAGCGCAAAGTCCAGGACATCCTGCCCGCGCTTGCCGGTAGGACCTGCGTCGAACAAAATATAGTTGGCGTGGGAATGAAAGATTACCAAACCCGGAATTCCGCTCAGCGCCTGCTCGATATATGCTACTTCGCGATTATTAAATTCCACTCGTTCATGCAATCCTTCTGTATCTTCCAAAGCCGCATAACCCGCCCACATGGTAATCGTACCTACATTCCAGGGCAGTAGGGCAGCTGAAATTTGCCCGATCACATCCTTGTGACCCATGGCATAGCCAAAGCGTAATCCCGCCAGCCCATACGCTTTTGATAAAGTTCGCGTCACAAGTACGTTCTTATACTTTTTGATCAATCCAACCTGGGATTTTCCAAACCCGGCGTATTCGATATAAGCTTCGTCAACGATGAAGGGTACCCCTGTCTCGGCGATGGTCACAAAGTGCTCCGGGTCCATGAAGTTTCCGGTCGGGTTGTTGGGGTTGGCGATCACGATGATCTTGGTTTTCTCGTTGATCTCTTCCAATATCGATCCCGGGTCGAAATGCATTTGCTGATCTTTATAAACCATGGGTACTGACACGAGCTTTCCACCCAATACATTGCAGCGCAGCTTGTAAATCCCGAAACAAGGTGTGTGCTGGATCACCTCTTCCCCGGTACCCAGGAAGCTGCGGAAGATATTATCGAACACTTCACTTGATCCATTGCCCAGCATCACATTCTCAGGTCCTTCCAAACCATTGATCTCAGCAATCTTGGACCGTACCGCTAATCCCTGATCGGGATAGCGGTTGCCAATTTCAGCAAACTTTTTAATGGCGGCCATCACCTTTTCTGATGGGGGGTTAGGATTTTCATTCGACATCATGCGGTGCAGCTCCGGTTTCTGCCAGGCCAGCTCGATGTGAGGCGAGACGTACATGTGAATCCCCTTCACCCACGGAGTAAAGAACTCGTCGATTTGTTTAGCCATGTTCTAAATTCCTTCCAGTTATTAAAGTTTTGTTCATCAAGATATCTTCAATGATCTTCGTTGAACAGATCATTATTATCCTTAACTGCATTTTTTATCATTTTTGGCTGCTCAGCCCAGCATTTCTTTCGCTTTCTCAACGACTCGCTCTACTGTCAGGCCGTAATGCTCATAAATCGTCTTATAAGGTGCTGAAGCTCCATAACGGTCGATACCGATCACCTCTCCACTGTCCGTTTCGAAGTACCGTCCCCAGGCCAGGGTTACCCCAGCTTCGATCGCTAATCGAGGTACTCCTGGTGTCAGTACCGAGTCACGATATGTCTGTGGTTGCTGATCGAACAGCTCCCAGCTTGGCATTGATACAAGCCGTGCTTTTACCCCGCCACTTTCCAACTGCTCTACTGCCCCCAATCCAATGCTGACCTCGGAACCACTCGCTATGATCACAACGTCTGGCCTACCGCCATGCATGCCCTTGACGACATAAGCACCCCGCTCCAGGCCGTTATCTGCTGGGCAGAGTTGGGGCAGCGCTTGCCGGGTAAGTACCAGTGCCGTGGGACCATTGGATCTGCTCAATGCCACCTCCCAGGCTTTGGCAGTCTCGTTTCCATCTGCTGGACGCAACACCACCAGATTGGGGATTGTGCGCAGGCTGGTGATATGTTCTACAGGTTGGTGAGTGGGACCATCTTCACCCAACCCAATGCTGTCATGCGTAAACACATAGATCACTGGTAAACCCATCATGGCTGCCAATCGGATGGTTGGGCGCAGGTAGTCCGAGAAGATCAGGAAAGTACCTCCATACGGTCTAAGCCCGTGCAGCGCTAACCCGTTCATGATCGCCCCCATTCCATGCTCCCGCACCCCAAAATGGATATAAGACCCGGAAAAATCATTCCGGCCGATCTTCTTCGCATCTGGTGGACGGGTATTATTGCTCGGGGTGAGATCTGCCGATCCCCCCACCAATGTGGGTAAATTGGGTGCGATGGCTGCTAAAACTTTACCGGAGGCGGTTCGCGTCGCAAGAGGTATATCCGCTTCGAATTCGGGGAGATTCCCTTGCCAACCGGGCGTTAATTCTCTCCTCACATAACGATCCCACTCATGCCCAAGCTCTGGGAAAGCTGCCTGGTAACCATTTACCATTGCCAGCCAGGCAGCATGTTCTTTCGCTCCCAGCTCCTGAAAGGCAGAAAAATACGCGCCAACTTGTTCGGGAATGTAAAATTTAGCGTCCTCATCCCAACCAAACTGCTTTTTGGTTTGTTTCACACCATCATCGCCTAACGGAGATCCGTGTACCTTAGCTGTATCCTGGCCGGGGCTGCCCAATCCGATATGAGTTTTGCAGGCGATCAATGAAGGGCGCTCATGTTCCTTTTTCGCAGCGACCAGTGCATTATCTATCGCTTGCATATCATGCCCATCAACTCGCTCCACATGCCAACCATATGCCGAAAAACGCCCAAGAACATCATCGCTGTAGGAGAGGTCAGTCGGTCCATCGATCGATATACTGTTGTCGTCATAAAGAACGATCAAGCGGCTCAATCCCAGGTGACCCGCCAGGGAAGCTGCTTCGTGCGAGAGGCCCTCCATCAAATCCCCATCCGAGGCGATGACATAAGTGTGATGGTCAACGATGGGGAATTCAGGTCGGTTGAATTTAGCGGCCAGAATGCGTTCAGCCAGCGCCATCCCAACTGCGTTGGCAAAACCCTGTCCCAGAGGACCGGTTGTCGTCTCGATACCTAATTCGGGGTCATATTCTGGGTGACCCGGAGTCTTGCTGCCCCACTGCCGGAATTTCTTTACCTCATCGA
>DATKXE010000624.1:0-2008 GCA_035529195.1 Anaerolineales bacterium | reverse complement strand
TCAAAATCGATCAACCCTTTGGAGCGCAATACCGAGACGGATTTATTTACACTTTCACGGGTGGCACCCACCATGGTTGCCAGGTCAACCTGGGTCAGCGGGTTGGTTATTTCAACGCCCTTGTCAGAGGGCTGACCGCTGCGTTCAGCCAGGCTGAGCAGCTCGAATGCTAATCTGCCCAATACATCCTGAAAGGTCATGGCTTCCAAACGTCGTGCGGTTGACCGGACGCGCTCTACCAGGATCTGGATCATAGCCTGGTTGACAGGCGGAAACTTGTGCATGAATTCCTTTAGATCAGCCTGCGAGAGCAGCCAGGCAACTGTGGGCGCCAAGGTAATGGCGGTCGCAGATCGCTGCTGACCATCCAAGAGGGATAGCTCGCCGAACAGCTCTCCCGGCCCGAGCACGTTAAGAGTTAACTCCTGACCTGTTCGACCGATGCTGATCACCCGCACACTGCCAGATTCGATCATGTACATCATCGTGCCGGGCATATCCTGGTGAAACAAGGTGATTCCGAAAGCAAAGGTGCGCCGCTGGACCCGCTTGGCGATCTGAGCGAGCTGATCTTCTGTCAGATCGGCGAATAAAGGCAGGCTGCTGAGAAATTCTGGCGCGCCGGGTGGGGCACTAGGGATATTGGAATACAAGCTCATAGTCTAGCTCCATGGTGGTGGTGGGTGCGGTGGGGGAAATTACGACTGCGGCGGCATTAAACTGCTCGCCAAAACCCTCGATCTCGAATTCTGCCATTTGTGCTGGGGAGAGGGAGATACGTTCGACCTGCATCGGGTTGGAAGCTTTCACCAGCCAGACGATCCATTCCACCGGGACCAGGTTGCTGCTGCGGATGAAGCCCTGAGCGTCCCAGCCACCCGACTCATCCTCCGCGCCATCGAAATATCCCAGTTCGGGGATGGTGATATCGTCGAGCTGGACGCCATCCCGGTTGATGGTGAAGTCGGTGATGAGTTGAAAACGGATGATAATCTCCTGACCAGTATAGAGATTAAGATTGATCGATTCGGAAAGCCACTCGTTTGTTGATCCAGTGTATTCAAAGCCAAGTGCCTGACCCCTTGGATTGCTGTCTGTACCATAGCCAGTGTTAAGGATTTCCCAAGTCCGGCCTCCATCCGGGGAAGCTTCAAGGTAGGCATAATCGTACAGATTATCTAATTGATACCAGATTCTGTAATCTAATGTTGCGCTGTCAAGGCCAGTCAAATCGAAACTGCGCGTGAGGCTGAAATCGCTTTCATCGCCGCGATTAGAGTACCACACATAATCACCAGTGGGGGGCTCAGCTGGAGTCAAATGCGCCAGGGTCGAGCCTGAGAAGGAAACTTTGACCGGTTCTTGTGATTTGATCAGATAATAGCGAGCTCCATAGGGGGGCAGACGGTCTGCAAGCGGTTTACTATTAATTGACCTGATCACTTCCTGGGATGGGTCATATTTTAGCGGGAAGTCGTTGTAACCAAATTGCCCCTGGGAGAGTTGGGGGAGATTTATAATGGACAGTTGAACGTTAGGCGATTTATGCTTTTGCATGAAGAAAAAGAACCGGATTAAGGATATTTGAATTCAAGCTCATAGTCCAGCTGAATGGTGGTGGTGGGTGCAGTGGGGGAAATTACGAGTGCGGCGACATTAAACTGCTCGCCAAAGCCCTCGATCTCGAATTCCGCCATCTGTGCTGGGGAGAGGGAGATACGTTCGACCTGCATCGGGTTGGAAGCTTTTACCAGCCAGACGATCCATTCCACCGGGACCAGGTTGCTGCTGCGGATGAAGCCTTGAGCATCCCAGCCACCAGACTCATCCTCCGCGCTATCGAAATATCCCAGTTCGGGGATGGCGATATCGTCGAGCTGGATGCCGTCCCGGTTTGTGGTGAAATCAGTTATCACGGTGAAGCGGACCTGAATTTCCTGACCCGCATATGGGCTGAGGTCAAGTGATTCGGATAGCCATTCCAGGGTCGTACCGGTATAGCCAAAGC
>DATKXE010000623.1:0-13183 GCA_035529195.1 Anaerolineales bacterium | reverse complement strand
TAATCCCGACAATTGCTCCGGAATATACGCAATCACTTGTGGATTGGTTAAGAGAAAGAGTATTTGACCCAGCTTCACCTCTTGTTCAGGAGGTGGAACCATGAGCAACCAAGGATCTTGGCGATTTACAACACTTGGTATTTTACTAACAGCACTGGCTGTCTTCATTATTATCCAGATGCTGCGCATTCAGCTCAGCCCGCAAGCTGGAGCTCTCAGAGATAAAGGCGAACTTTATTCGGGAACATGGAGAACGATCACCCCGGCTAGAGGTCAAATTTACGATCGCTGGGGACATCTATTGGCAGCCAATAATTCTGTCTACGAAGTGGGTGTCATCCTGCAAGAAGTAGAGAATCCTTCAACCATTGCCCTAGCATTGAATGCGGTTATTGACTCGGATTATGACGAAGTTTTTGCTGCGGCAAGCACTGAACCATCAGCGGATGCTGTATACGCAACTTTGGCAAGATTTGTCACCGAAGATCAAAAACAACGTTTGGAGAAATTATCTGAAGAAATGCAATTAGCTTATGGTGATCGCAATGATTCAAACCGACCAAGCCTAGCAGGAATTACTTTCGATCCACGGCTCCAGAGGAGTTATCCAGAAAAAGATCTGGCCTCAAATATCCTTGGTTTTGTTAATTGGGAAGGGGAAGGTTTCTTTGGGGTTGAGGAAAAGTTCAATGATGAACTCGCTGGTTCTCCAGAGAGGGTTTGGATTCCATTCGATCCCAATCGGGTAGAAGAATTTCCTCAGGTTCCCCAGGGGTCAAGCCTGATCCTCACCATTGACCGCGTTATTCAAGCAGAAATGGAAGAGATTGTTGAGGATGCCATCGAAGAAAGTGGTTCTGAATCTGCCACCATATTAGTGATGGATCCGAAGAATGGAGATATTCTCGCTGCGGCAACATCGCCTCGATTAGACCTCAATGAGTTTTGGCGGTATGGTGAGGTATATGAAGGTTCCACACCTTTCAACAGGGTGGTAAGCGAAACCTATGAGCCTGGGTCAGTCTTTAAGGTGCTGACCATGGCGGCAGCCATTGATGGTGGAGCGGTTAAACCCAAAACGACATTCCTGGACACTGGTTCAATTGAAGTGGGTGGAACAATCATCCGCAACTGGAATTCCGGTGCTTGGGGCCCTCAGGACATGTTGGGATGTATGCAGCATTCTTTAAATGTTTGTCTTGCCTGGGTTGCGACTCAATTAGGTGCGAACAAGTTTTACCAATATATGCAGGATTTTGGGCTTGGTCATCTCACCGGTGTTGATATGGCGGGGGAAAATCCAGGACGATTAAAGTTGCCTGGTGATGAAGATTGGTACGAAGCAGATTTAGGAACGAATGCATTCGGACAGGGTGTTGCTGTGACACCCGTCCAGATGCTGAAGGCGGTTTCAGCGTTAGCCAATGACGGTCAGATGGTTGTCCCTCGGATAGTTTTATCAATGATCGATGATGGCAAACAATATAATACTTCACCCCGGATATCCGGTGCTCCGATAACAGCTAAGACCGCCCAGAGATTGACGGAGATGCTATCCACCTCACTTGAAGTCGAATCCTCTTCAGCTCTTGTTGAAGGCTACCGAGTTGCGGGAAAGACGGGGACTGCGGAAATCCCGACACCATTTGGTTATACGAGCAATCTAACTAATGCCTCATTCGTTGGCTGGGGTCCAGTTGATGAACCAAGGTTCTTGGTCTATGTGTGGTTAGAAAAACCAACAACTTCTCCCTGGGGCTCTGTAGTAGCAGCACCCGTTTTCCGCCAGGTTGTAGAACGATTGGTGGTATTGATGAACATTCCTTCTGATGAAATGAAAGGCCAATTATTAGAAGGACAATGAGCTTTTCTAACTTGAACTTTTTTTATAGGATGATGGAATATAGATGTTGACAATCAGCTTGGCGATTGAAGCACTCACAGGTGAAAGACCGCAAGGAAATGACCTGGTCATCAGAGATGCAGTGATTGACTCACGTCAAACCACGCCTGGCTCAATGTTCATTGCCTTACCTGGCGAGAGGGAAGATGGGCACGCATTTGTCTCCGAGGCTTTTGCTCAAGGGGCGACTGTTGCTTTAATAGATCATGCGTTATCTGAAGATTTTTCCCATCTTGATCTCCGCAACGGTTGGAATCCAGATGAATTGCTGGAAATCGGGGAATCGCCAATCTGCTTATTAGTTGAGGACAGTCTCGTCGCGATGCAACAGATCGCTCGATTCTGGCGCAGACAATTAGAGATCGTCGTAATCGGGATTACTGGAAGCGTGGGGAAATCGACCACAAAAGAAGTGGTAGCTGAAGTACTTAGCCGCCAATACAGAACCTTAAAGAGTCCCGGAAATTTAAACAATGAAATCGGCTTACCCCTCACTTTGCTGAAACTTGCTAAGGATCACGAGCGTGCGGTGCTTGAAATGGGCTTCTATGTACCGGGTGAAATCGACTTCTTGTGTGATCTTGCATTACCTCAAATAGGAGTAGTCACCAATGTTGGGACAGTACATGCCGAACGGGCTGGAACTATTAATGATATTGCCCAGGGGAAAGCGGAGCTGGTCAAAGCACTGCCTTCCAAACCAGATGGGTTGGCAATCCTAAATTTTGATGATCCATTGGTAAAAGAGATGGCGGGTTTAACAGACGCGCGTGTGTTCTCCTATGGGTTGAACCCGGAAGCGGATTTATGGGCGGATAACGTAGAAGGTTTGGGTCTGGAAGGCATTCGTTTTAGACTGCATTTCCGCCATGAAGTTATTTACCTGCGGGTGCCAATGATTGGCAGACATTCGGTTCATACAGCTCTGCGTGCAGCCGCGGTAGGGTTAAACGATGGGTTGTCCTGGCAAGGAATTGTGGATGGTCTTCAATCGGGAAAAACGCAATTAAGATTGGTTGCAGATCGGTCGGAGAGCGGGGCAATCCTCCTCGATGACACGTATAATGCTTCTCCAGAATCGACATTAGCTGCCTTAAATTTGCTGGATGATTTAGATGGACGCAAGATCGCGGTTCTGGGTGATATGTTGGAATTGGGTCAATACGAAAAGCAAGGACACGAATTGGTTGGTGCACGTGCTGCAGAAGTTGTGAATGAGCTGGTAACGGTTGGAGAGAGAGCGAAATGGATCGCAGCTTCAGCATCTCAGGCGGGGCTGGGTTTGGATAGTATAAAGGAGTTTGAAACTTCAGAACAATCTATCAATTACTTAAAGACCCACCTCACCTCGAATGATATTGTGTTAGTGAAGGGCTCGCGCGGCATGCAAATGGAAATTATCGTCACCGCACTGGAGACGGTAGCATGAGGCAAATTTCTCTGGCGATTGGTTTAGCTGGTGTCAGTTTCTTGCTGGCAGTTATCTGGGGACCTCCGCTGCTGCGGGTATTGAAGCATTTCAATATCGGCGAAACAATTCGAATTGAAGGTCCTGAAAGACATTACACAAAGCAGGGTACTCCGACCATGGGAGGGATCATGATCGTTTTACCAGTGATATTGGTTTCCCTGCTTATGAATGCTGCCACATTGATTGGATTTAATGTCACTGGTCGATCAATAATACTACCCTTGGGTGTGATGGTAATTTTTTCCATTCTGGGGATGATCGATGATTGGGAGGGAATTCGAGGTTCACGACGAGGTATAGGGATGAGAGCAAGAGTTAAATTCCCTATCCAAGTAATTTTGGCATTAATCGTTGCCATTGGATTGGTGTATTTCCTGGATGTTCCTCAGCTTTATATTCCGGGTGCAAAAAAAGCTGTGGACCTTGGAGTTTGGTATATACCCATCGCGGTCTTCTTAATTGTCGGTACTTCGAACGCAATGAATTTCACAGATGGTTTAGATGGCCTGGCGGGATTGATATCGGCAACCGCATTTGTAACATTTGGTGCGATCGCCTTATTGCAGGGACAGATATTCCTGGCCAGATTTTGTTTCATTTTAGCTGGAGCGACCTTTGGCTTTCTCTGGTTCAACGTCCATCCTGCAGATTTATTCATGGGTGATACCGGTTCACTGCCATTGGGCGCAACTTTGGCTGTGGTAGCTATGATGACAGGTCATTGGATCTTATTGCCGCTGATCGCTGTCATCCCTTTCAGTGAAACAGTGAGCATGATTCTGCAGGTATCTTATTTCAAGATCTCTGGAGGCCGGCGGATTTTCAAAATGGCCCCGCTGCACCACCATTTCGAGCTAAGCGGATGGAGCGAGACCCAGATAGTTCAGCGCTTTTGGTTGATCGGTTTGTTGTTTGCCATGATTGGTATTGCTTTAGCAATTATCTAGAACGGTTTAGAAAAAGAATTTTTCAGTGAACTATTGATGTTTGCGATTAGAGAATTGGAATTGATGAGACATAAAACGGATTGGTCAGGAAAAAAAGTCATGGTGATTGGCATTGCCCGACAGGGAATTGCATTAGCACGTTACCTGTCTCACCATGGTGCTGAGGTTGTGGTGAACGATCAGCGGCCGCTCATTCAATTAGGAGAGGCCAGGGTCGCCCTGGCTGATGAACCGATTGAATGGGTTTGTGGTGGTCACCCAACATCAATCCTGGCTGATATTGATCTGGTTTGTATCTCCGGTGGTGTCCCTAGAGATATCCCGATTGTAGATGAAGCGACCCGCCGTGGAATTCCAATTTCAAATGATTCCCAAATATTCTTAGAGGTTTGTCCCTGCAAAGTGATTGGAATCACCGGTTCGGCTGGAAAAACTACCACAACCACACTTGTTGGCATGATAGCTCAGGCTGCAGTTGAGGAGTTGAATGGCAGTTCTCATGATATCAATGCGGTTGGGTCTGGTCCAGCATTAATTCTTCCGGATTCAAAGGTTTGGGTAGGTGGCAATATCGGTTCCCCCTTGATATCGATGGTGGATCAGATCAAGCCAACTGATTTGGCTGTAATGGAATTATCGAGTTTTCAGCTGGAGATTATGGAGAGTTCTCCCGAAGTTGCTGCGATCCTTAACATCACCCCTAATCATCTAGACCGGCATGGAACCATGGAAAACTACATTGCTGCTAAAGCAAGGATCCTTGAAAATCAAACCTCGCAGGATGTTGCGATACTAAATAGGAACGATCCAGTTGTTTGGAATATGGTGGAAGAACTCAATGGACGATTGGTAGTCTTCAGCAATCAGAAAATTGCATCCGACACACAAAGTGTGTATTTCGATTCTGAATCCCAATCTATCCAGATCAATTCCCCTTCATCGATGGGTGAGATTGAAACCAAGGTGATCCAGCGTCAGGATATCCCCTTAAGGGGCGACCACAATCTAATGAATGTCATCGGTGCGTGTGCTATCGCATTAGCTTGTGGACTTCCCGCAAGCGCGATGGAAACCGGAGTGAAAAACTTTAAGGGAATTCCACATCGGTTGGAGTTTATCCGCTCGTGGGGTGGGGGGGATTGGTATAACGATTCGATTGCCACCGCACCCGAACGTGCTATTGCAGCAATCAATGCGTTTTCTGAACCCTTGATCTTGCTCGCAGGTGGCCGTGATAAGGATTTACCTTGGGACGGATTTGCCTCCTTGGTTTGCCAGCGGGTTAAACACCTGATTTTGTTTGGTGAAGCGGTAGGAATAATCTCTGCTGCATTGACCCGCTACGAGAAAAATTCAGAGATCACCGTAACATGTTGTTCAGGAATGAATGAAGCAGTTAAAGCTGCTGCGGCAAAAGTTGCGCCAGGCGATGTAGTATTGTTATCTCCTGGTGGTACCAGCTTTGACGAATTTCGTGATTTTGAGGAACGTGGGGAGGAGTTTAATAAATGGGTAATGGAGCTAGTATGAATGCCAGTCGAGATATACCAGCTGCGAGAAAAAAAAGCCAATCAGCCTGGAGACCTCCACGGATAGGCTTGGATATCTGGTTGATCATCGTTGTCTTTACATTATTAATATTTGGTTTATTGATGGTTTACTCTGCCAGCACAGATTATTCAATGGTAGTCCTGGGAGAAGGTCCCAGTTATATGTTTAGACGGCAGGTAATTTTTGCAATGGGAGGGATTGTCGTTGCGGTTATCCTTGCCTGGTTTGATTACCATCGCTTTAAAAAATTGGCAATTCCGATCATCGTAGTAACAATCATTGGTCTAGCAGGCGTGCTTTTTGTCAATGAGGTGATCAATAATGCTGCTCGCACACTCTTCCAAGGATCTGGGCAACCATCGGAGGTGGCAAAGTTAGCAGTTGTTATCTATCTCGCGGTTTGGTTATTTGCCCGGAAAGAACAGTTGAGCAGTGTTAGTTTTGGTTTGTTGCCCTTGAGTGTAATCCTAGGAATAATCGGAGGATTAATCCTGCTCCAGCCTGATCTGAGCGCGACGGTAACCATTTTTATTATTGGTGGAATTATGTTTTTCCTGGCAGGAGGTGATATCCGCCAGATAATGATCTTCTTAGCTGTAGGTATCTTAGTCGGGTGGGTAGTTTTCACATTCCACCCCACAGGAAGCCAGCGTCTATCTGAGTACATTATCAGCATCCAAGATCTGACACAAGCGCCTCTCCACCTATCACGTTCTCTGGAAGCCATAGTGAAAGGCAGCTGGTTTGGGGTCGGGATTGGACGGGCAGAAACGAAATTAACCGGACTACCTGTGCCTCCCACAGATAGTATCTTTGCAGTAATCGGTGAAGAAGTCGGGATATTAGGTTCATCAGTGGTTGTCTTTCTGAATGTTATTTTATTGTGGCGGGGGTTGAAAATCGCTCAAACCGCTCCAGATGGTCTGGGTAGGTTGTTAGCTGCGGGATTAAGCATTTGGTTAGCTGTTGAAGCCTTCATCAATATGGCAGTAATCGTTGGATTGGTACCCTTTGCTGGGAATGCTCTACCCTTTATCAGTTACGGTGGTTCAAATTTATTAGTCTCTCTGGCAGCAATCGGTATCCTATTGAATATTTCTCGGGTCTCAGCTCGCAGCCAGGAAAAGGAAGAGAGGTCCCTAAATGCGGTTATTGATTTGCGCCGGCGGGACAGGCGGTGGGGTGTATCCAGCTCTCGCCGTACTTAAGGTGCTGCAGGCTAATGAGGAAAGAGAGTCGGAATCGGGTGATGTTGTCCCAAAAACTGGATCTTCGGAAAGGGAGCTCGATGTACTCTGGGTTGGAGGAGAAGGCGGTATTGAGATTGATTTATTATCCAAGGAAAGGATACCCTTCACGACAATTCCAGCTGCGGGTATTCACGGTGTTGGATTAAAAACATTACCAGGAAATTTATGGAAACTAATCAAAGGATTTTTTTCTGCAAGGCGAATTATCAAGGATTTTCAACCGCAGGTCATGTTTTTTACTGGCGGTTATTTAGCCGTACCGGTTGCAGCAGCGGGTCGTTTGAATTGGTCTCAAACGAAAAGACCAAAGATTGTGGTTTATGTTCCTGATATTGAACCAGGATTGGCGTTACGAGTTTTGGCACGTTTATCCGATCAGATCATTCTGACTGTTGAGGCTTCTATGGATTATTTTAAGTTTGGATCGAATATACAGGTAACAGGGTATCCGACGCGATTGAGCCTAGGTTCGACTATTAGAGATGAAGCCATTCAACAATTTAACTTATCTCGAGAATTTCCAACACTGCTTGTTTTTGGAGGTAGCAAAGGCGCACGCTCGATTAATCGGGCATTGATCGCAATATTGCCTGAGTTGCTGGCGGAGATGCAGGTAATTCATATCAGTGGTCATCTGGATTGGCCAGAGATTGAAATAACCTCAGAAAAGCTACCTGCTAATTTGAGAAATCGCTACCATGCATATCCATACCTCCATAATGAAATGGGGGCAGCTCTGAATGCAGCTGACATCGTTGTTTCACGAGCTGGAGCGTCTGTTTTAGGTGAGTTTCCACTGTATGGATTACCAGCTATATTAATTCCTTACCCCCATGCCTGGCGATATCAGGAGGTAAACGCTCATTACCTTGAGAATAGGGGAGCAGCATTAGTATTGCAGGATAACGAACTCAATTCACATCTATTTTCAACGATAAGTGACTTAATGAATGATCATCACAAGCGAAATGAAATGAGTCAGGCGATGTTATCCCTGGCAACTCCGCAGGCAGCTGAATCGATCGCAAACCTTATCCACGGTTTGGTCTCGATTCCAAGCCCGGGAAGGATATAGATATGGTCAGTCTCACAGTCTTATTCTGGCTGTTCGTCGTTCTTTTCGCGATTATTGGTGCGATGCGGGGCTGGGCGAAGGAGATACTGGTCACCTTTAGTGTGCTGCTCGGAATTTTTATCATTGTATTGATGCAGACTTATCTACCGCTATTATCACCAGATTCAGGTATTGGCCAGTCGACTCGCTTCTGGATTCAAACCGCGGTAATTGGTTTATTAGTGTTTTTTGGATACCAGACACCAAACCTGAGAGCTCTAGCAGGACCTCGATTTGCTCGGGATAGAGTACAGGATGTCCTTTTAGGGTTAATTTTAGGAGCAGTAAATGGTTATTTGATTGTCGGCTCTATTTGGTTTTATATGGCTGAAGCAGGTTATCCATTCCAACCATATTTTATTCCTCCAGATGCGAACACGGCCATGGGTACAGCAGCCCTGAATCTATTGAGTAAAATGCCACCCGTATATTTGGTTCCCCCCTGGATTTATTTTGCTGTTGCGGTGGCATTCTTGTTCGTTGTAGTGGTGTTTATCTAATGGCACATGCATATTTTATTGGAATAGGAGGCAGTGGTTTGTCTGCTATTGCCCGTTTACTGATAGAAAAGGGATATCAGGTGAGTGGATCAGATCTTGAATTTTCTTCTCATGCGAGAGAAATCGAGAATTTAGGCGCCAAGGTGTTTGTCGGTCATAAAGCAGAACAAATTTCCGGTGCTGATTTCGTGATCCGGTCTTCGGCTATTCCTGATGATAACGAAGAGGTTAAGGCTGCACAAATTGCGGGTATTCCTGTGTATAAACGTTCGGAGTTCCTGGGAAAGATGACAGCCGAACGATTTTGTGTAGCCGTAGCAGGAGCGCATGGAAAGACGACCACGACTGCCATGATCAGCTGGATGTTGACTGCTTTAGATCAAGATCCATCCTATATCATTGGAGGGGTATCTAAGAATTTAGCGAAGAATGCTCACGCAGGAAGGGGATCAACTTTTGTGGTCGAAGCTGACGAATATGATTACATGTTCTTAGGTTTGCACCCTCAGATTGCAGCAGTAACAAATATTGAATATGATCACCCGGATTGCTTCCCTACAGAGAAAGATTTTTTTGCAGCATTCGTTGACTTCGTGAAACAAATACCAGAGGATGGTATTCTTCTCGCCTGCACCGATGATACAAAGGCTGCAGAGCTCTTAGATTTAGCGAAGTTGAATTTTAAAATTGATACCCGGTCATATGGATTGGAAAATCGTGAGGATGGCATCTCTCCAGATTATGCTGTACGGAATTTGTCGCTAAACCAGCTTGGGTCCTATAATTTCGAGATTTATCATGATCAAGGGACTTTAGCTGAGATTTCACTCCAAATCCCTGGGATCCATAATGTACGCAATGCAGCAGCGTGCCTGGCAGTCGCCCACCTGTTGGATTTACCTCTTGAAAATGCAGCGAGAGCCCTGGGTGAATTTCAAGGAACAGAAAGACGATTTGAAATCCTTGCCGAGGTATCCGGGATCGCCGTGATCGATGATTATGCCCATCATCCTACTGAAATCCGGGCGACTCTGGGTGCGGCACGTAACCGCTACCCAGACCGTGAATTATGGGCTGTATGGCAACCGCACACCTATTCACGAACAGAAACACTCTTTGATGAATACCTAACCGCATTCAGTGAAGCTGATCATGTTTTAGTTACTGAGGTTTACGCCTCCCGAGAACCTGTCAGGGATGATTTTTCTGCGTTGCAGGTAGTGGAATCCATGCAGCACCCGGATGCAAGCTTCCTGGCGAGTAATACTCAGGTAGCAGATTATCTGATCGCCAATCTAAAACCTGGTGACGTGGTATTGGTCTTATCTGCGGGCGATGCAAATCAAATTAGTGCACAGGTAGTAGAAAAATTATCTTTGAATGGAAATGGTTGATAAAGACGATATAGATATGCATAGGTCAATTGATACTGAGTTACTTCAAGAGAAGTTTGGTGAGCAATTTATCTCAAATGTATCACTTGCTCGCTACACATCTGCGCGTATTGGTGGATTAGCTGACGGTTTATTGACCGCTAATTCAGTTGATGACTTGGTTGCAATGGTCACATATCTGTGGGAGAAGGAACTTCCATTCATCATTTTAGGTGGTGGGTCGAATGTGCTGGTTAGTGATGCGGGTGTGCGTGGATTGGTAATACTGAACAAAGCCCGTCAGGTGATATTTGATGAAGAAAGTGAGCCACCAACCGTATGGGCTGCATCCGGATCAAATTTTGGTCAGGTTGCTCGACAGGCAGCCCTGCGGGGATTGGGCGGCCTGGAGTGGGCTTCTGGTATCCCCGGCACACTCGGTGGTGCAGTATTGGGAAATGCTGGGGCGCACGGTGGTGATGTGGCTGGCAATCTGCTGATGGCAGAAATCTTGCATCGTGAAAATGAGGACAAAAGATCCAAGAATGGAAATCCACCGAGTATGTTGATTGAGCGTGAACAATGGAAGACGGCCCAATTTGAATTTTCTTATCGTTCAAGTCTCATCAAAGAACATCATACTGGTATGAAGCATGCCGGTGAAGATGCAAAACTGGGGTGGACGGAAATTAATCAACCTTCCATCGTTATCTTAGCAGCATTAATGCATCTTGCGCATAGTAAGCGAGATGATGCAGAAGCGCTGATTAATGAATTTGGTGCCCGCCGAAGAAAAACACAACCCGCGGGAGCCAGCATGGGTTCGATGTTCAAGAATCCACCTGGAGATTACGCTGGTAGATTAATCGAAGAGGCAGGGTTGAAAGGGGTACGCGTAGGTGATGCTGCGATCAGTTCACTGCATGGAAATTTCTTCATCAATTATGGAAGTGCTACTGCTGCAGATGTGTGGGATTTAATCAACCTTGCACAAAATATTGTGGCTAGTAAATTAGGGATAAATCTAGAGTTGGAGATCGAATTAATTGGTGCTTGGCAAGTGGTGCGGAAGAAATGATTGATCAGAAACTGAAGGTAGGTGTACTTTTTGGAGGTCGATCCGGCGAACACGAGATATCGCTCCTATCTGCACGCTCAATTCTATCAGTCATGAAACCAGAAAAGTATGATGTCATTCAAATTGGAATTACACATGACGGATCTTGGTTGGTTGGGGAGGATGTCCTGGACAAGTTTTCTTCCGGGAATCAATTGAATTCCTTGACCACCGCAGCGATCTTTCCTGATCCAGGACGTCAAGAATTATATGTAATTCATCATTCTGATCATGACGAAATTATCAAGCAATTATCCAAGCTTGATGTAGTCTTTCCAATTTTGCATGGGACTTATGGAGAAGATGGCACGATTCAAGGATTGCTGGAGCTTGCGGAAATCGCCTATGTTGGAGCAGGTGTATTGGGATCCTCTGTTGGAATGGATAAAGGTGTATTTCGTGACATAATGCGTGCCAATGAAATTCCACAAGTGGATACGATCATCGTCATACGCAATGATATTGAAAAATCACTGGATGAGGTTATTGAAAAAGCGGAAGCTCTTGCTCCTTACCCCCTATTCACAAAACCTGCAAACTTGGGATCGTCAGTTGGGATAACAAAATGCATGAACAGATCTGATTTGATGGAAGGTTTGTTAGATGCAGCCAGGTATGACCGCCGTTTGCTGGTTGAGAGAGGAATTAACGCTCGTGAAATCGAGGTAAGCGTGCTGGGGAATGATGATCCCATAGCTTCAGTGCCTGGTGAAGTTATTCCAGCTGCGGATTTTTATTCATATGAGGCGAAATACATCGATGACCGCTCGGAATTATTAATCCCGGCTCCGGTTCCATTTGAAGTGTCGCAGCAGGTAAGGAATTTAGCAGTGCGAGCTTATCGAGCTGTTGATTGCGCAGGTATGGCAAGGGTTGATTTTCTGCTTGACAAAGACAATGGTGAAATTTTCCTAAATGAAATGAACACAATTCCAGGATTCACAAAGATCAGTATGTATCCGAAACTATGGGAAGCCAGTGGTCTGTCTTATGAGGAATTGGTAATGCGATTGCTTGAGCTAGCCTTAGAGAGAAGATCCGATCGCGATCGGACTGAATGGCGATATCAAAGGTGATGATTCATGACGGCTAAAGGTATACAAACGCGCGCTGATCTACTTCGTGAGAAGCGGGAAACACAACCCCGGAAAAGGAAATCGGAATCGAAGCGCCGTTCCCAGACATTAACCAGTGGAGGATCACCCCCTATCTTGGTGCGGGGAGATGCAGCTGCGTCTCTTTCGCATAGTCCTTCAATGGATAAGCATAACCGGCGGCGATTTGATATTGCGTTGAATGGTCAGGGTGCAGAAATGAGGCTGCCCTCGATTCCTGCTGTCGGTCTGGGTTGGCGTTTGATCTCGGCTGTGCTTATTGGTATTTTGGGTTTTCTGATTTATTTCCTCTGGTCTTCTCCCTTCTTTAATGTGGAAGCAATTGATGTGACTGGTTTGGTGCGATTGTCGAATGATGAGATAAATGCGGTCGCAGATGTTGTTGGAAAATCAATCATATTTGTTGATCCAATGAAAGTTGAGCAAGAATTGCGCGAAGCATTTCCTGAACTGGATAATATTTCAGTTGAAACAGAGGTGCCAAATAAAGTTGTGGTGAATTTAGTTGAACGGCAGATAGTACTGGCCTGGCAGCAAGATGGTCAAACTTATTGGATTGATGAGAACGGAATAGCTTATTTACCTCACGGCGATGGTAATCCTGCTATCACAGTTCAGGGCAGTGAGTTAATAGTCCCCCCAATAGTAGAGAATGAAGCATTAGAAGATGGAGAGGTTCCAGTTCAAACGCTTCCAGTAGAATTGGTCGATTCAATTCTCACATTAAGTCAACAATTACCTGAAAACTCACCCATCACTTATGACAATCAACATGGACTAGGTTGGTTTGATCCTCGAGGGTGGCAAGTTTATTTTGGATCTGGTGGGGAAGATATGGAAAT
>DATKXE010000622.1:0-2576 GCA_035529195.1 Anaerolineales bacterium | reverse complement strand
CAGCAACCAATCTATCAATTTGAGCGCGATCATTTAGCTCAGTGACACATACAAGCATCTGATTTTTCGCATCAGGGTAATCCTCAGACAGATCGTATCCGCCAAGGATCCCGTTCTCCAGCAGAATCTCATTCATTTCCGGGACAGGTTTTGGAAATTGGACGACAAATTCGTTGAAGAAATTGCCTGTTGATTTGACTTCATAGTTATCAAGGTGGTCAATTTCAGAAGCAGCATAGTGAGCCCGGTGGTAGCAAAGTTCAGACACGGCCCGTAAGCCACCTTTGCCCATGTAAGCAAGATACATACCAGCGATTAATGCCACCAGCCCTTGATTCGTACAGATATTGCTGGTTGCCTTCTCACGGCGGATATGCTGTTCACGCGGCGATAGGGTGAGCACATACCCCCGTTTTCCTTCGGTATCAACAGTCTCACCCACCAGGCGACCTGGCATTTGGCGGACGAACTTCATCTTGGATGCGAATACACCTAAATAGGGTCCTCCAAAATTTAGACCTGCACCTAGCGGTTGACCCTCAGCGACAACAATATCAGCGCCATACTCACCAGGAGGTTTGATCAATCCCAAGCTGTGGATCGGATTTGTCACTACAACCAGTAAAGCCCCAGCCGCATGCACAGTCTCCGCAAGCTGATCCACTTCCAACAACTGACCCAAGAAATCAGGATTCTGGACAATCAGGCAAGCTGTGTGCTCATCCAACAAATCTTTTAACTCATCCAGGCTAGTGTTGAGATTCTTGTCACCTGTGATCTCCACCTGGTCTCCTGGAAGATATGTCCGCAGTACCTGGCGATATTGTGGATGCACTCTCGGTGAAACGATAATCTTGCGCCTTTTGCCACGGGCGACGTTTATGCTCATGATTGCCGCTTCGGCCATCGAGGTTGCCCCATCGTAGTGGCTTGCATTCACAACTTCCATACCAGTGAGTTCGGCGATCATACTTTGATATTCGAAGATCGCCTGCAGTGTTCCCTGGCTAACTTCTGGTTGATAGGGAGTATAGGCAGTCACAAATTCCCCTCGGCCTGCAAGGTAAGGCACCGCGCTGGGCACAAAGTGGTTGTACGCCCCGGCTCCAATAAAAGTAGCAAAGCATCCAGTCGTGCTGTTCTTCAATGCCATACCATAGAGCTCATCAAGGATTTCCAATTCAGAAGCAGCCTGCGGTAGATTTAATTTCGGGAATCGATGCGCTGCCGGGATATCTTCGAAGAGCTGTTCGATTGATTGGATACCGATGGTTTCCAACATTTCTCGTTGATTTTCCTCAGTTTGCGGGAGATAGGGTGGCATAGTCATTCTTCTCCTGTTAATTTTTCGTAATCCTCAGCGGAGAGCAAATTTCCATAATCCTTGGGATCAGATGGCTTAAATTTCACGATCCAACCTTCATCAAAGGGATCAGAATTCAGGATTTCCGGATTATCTGCTAGGTGTTCGTTTACCTCAGTGATCTCCCCAGCAATCGGCATATAAAGATCCGCGGCAGCTTTAACTGATTCAACAACCCCGATAATGTCGCCACTGTCAAAGGTATCCCCAAGCTCTGGGAACTCGATAAATACGATATCTGAAAGCTGGTCTTGAGCATGGTCAGTAATACCATAGAGAAATAATTCTCCATCTTTGCGCACCCATTCGTGCTCTTTTGAATACCGTGCATTGGGATCTATTTTCATTATAAGTTTCTCCAATATTCTTTTTTGTTATTGCTTCTTCATAATCACTGGTAAACAAAATCCAGTAGCTCGTTGGACGTATGATTTAATGTTCAGATTAGCGACGGTAGGCTGGAAGATAAAATGGTCGTTTGATAATTTTGGCTTTCACTGCCTTGTTGCGGATTTGAACATAAATTTCTGTGCCGATTTTTGAAAATTCACGGGGCACAAACGCCATCCCCAGGTAGCGAGAGGTTGTCGGAGAGTACATCCCTGTCGAAACTGAACCAATCTCTTCGCCATTAAGTAGTACCGGATACCCCTCCCGCGCCAACCCCCGTTCCACCAATTCAAAGCCCACAAGAACTCTGCCTGATTTTTCGAGTTTTTGCTTAAGTAAGGCGTCTCGCCCGATGAAATCCTTGTTAAAGCTCACAGCAAAAGTTAGGCGCGCCTCCACTGGTGTAATGATTGGGGATAATTCATGCCCGTATAGGGGCATGCAGGGTTCGAAACGCAAGCTATCTCTGGCAGCTAAGCCGATGGGTACTACACCTTCCTCTTTCCCTTCCTCCAGAATAGCCTCCCATACTTTAAGTGCGTGCTCTGCTGGAAAAAACAGCTCAAAGCCATCTTCCCCTGTATAACCGGTGCGACCCAATAGAATGGGAACATCTCCTAATATTTGATCCTGAACTGCGGAAAAGCGGTCCATTTTGGTTAGATCAACTTCCGTGATACGGTTCATGATTTCTGGAGCCTGTGGACCTTGAAATGCGATCATATAGGTCTCATCAGAGATATCCTTTACGCTGACGTCGAAATTCATGGCATGAGCTGTAACCCAGGCAACATCTTTTTCCCGATTGGAAGCATTTATTGCT
>DATKXE010000621.1:0-4320 GCA_035529195.1 Anaerolineales bacterium | reverse complement strand
TCAACGCTATTTGGAACAGCCAACCAATGTGGAGTAAACCTTATCAGCATGGATACTGGGGTGACAGCCGCGTGCAGGCGAATTTGAGATTACGGGGGAGGGCAAGATTCCGGTCAAAGAGCGCGTTTTTGAGTGTCCGGTTGAGATTAGATAATCAATTTATCTTGACTCCTCATTGCATTTTCTGTATTATGTAGATAAAGGTTTCCCATTTGCATAAAAGTGAGGCGTCATAGAAGCAGCAGAAAAACTCTGCTCTCCCTCGCATAAGAAAGCCCTCCACAAACCTGGCTGGAGAGCAAATTAATCGTTTGCATTATTGCAGACGATCGTCTTGTCAAAGAAGGAGTCTCAAATGGCACAACCGATACATAAAGTCTGGTTTATGAAATACAAGGAGTCCTGGTATAAACTGACCACTGAAGAGCAGGATAAGCTTTTAGCGCAGAATGCTGAGTCACTGAAACAGGTGGGTGGCGAAGTCGTTATGGTGCGTGTGTCAGCATGGTCTTCTGAGGAATGGCTTGCCTGGGGTGTAGAGAAATTTCCGAATATTGAAGCTGTTCAGAACCATGCAATGAATCTATTTAATTTGAAATGGTTCGAATACATTGAAAGTAAGACATATCTTGGAAGCGAAATGCCGCAAGCATAAAATACTGGCATAAACAACCAAGAAGATAGTAACTGTTATCGTGATGACTTCATTCTGCCAGACGGACTGCGGGATACGCAACAAGAAATACCGCAAGTCAAGCTATAGACTTTTATTCATGTTTCTAAAGAGAAGTCGTCAATAATCCGCTGTGCAGATTGGCGGCCTGAGACCATGACTGTTGGCATACCGGTGCCGGGGCGTGTGCTGGCGCCAACAAAGTACAGGTTGTGAATGCGGGGGTGACGGAGATCAGGACGGAAATATGCGAGCTGGGTCAGGTTGTGACACAATCCATGTGTTGAACCTTTCACCAGGTTATAGCGTTTGCGCCAGGATTGTGGGGTGAAGTTCACCTCAAATTTGATGTGTCCCTCAAGATCATTGATTCCAAATTTCCGGAGTCTTCGGAATACTTTCTGCCTTGCCTCATCTCGTATGGATCCCCAATCCTGATTTCCATTCTCTGACATGTGTCCGACAGGAATGATCGCAATCAAGGTGTCTTGCCCTTGAGGAGCCATCGATGGATCGAGCCGTGCTGGGGCATGGATATATAGACTTGGATTGGTTGGCAGGTTCAAGTCCCGCATGATGCTTCTAAAGTTCTCTTTGTAGTCGTCTACCAAGAACAGGGTATGTGGTCCGAGAATCTCGTAGGGCTTATCCAATCCCCAGAAAAAACTGATGACTGAGCAAGAATAGCGCTTGCGGGAAAGCTTATTCGCCTGTCCATCCTGCGGGAGAAGGTTCTGGTATACGTATGGTAGATCAGCGTTCGCCAGGACTGCATCTGCACCCAAATGCGAACCATCCGTTAATACCACCCCGCGAGTCCGTTTCCCGTTAACATCAATTTGCTCCACTGGTGAATTGAAGACGAAATCCACACTCGCATCGCGCCCGAGGGACATAAGCGCCTCGACCAATTGATACATGCCGCCTTTTGGATACCAGACTCCATGCGCCAATTCAGTGTAGGGCATCATCGAGAAGGTTGCAGGAGCCTCGAAGGGACTCAGTCCCATATAAACATCCTGAAAAGTGAAAGCCGCCTTCAGACGCGGATCGTCGAAGTAATTTGACATATTGGTGTAATGTTTCACCAGGGGTTTGACCTGATGGAGAAGAGGTAAATGGCCCAACTTGAAAAAATCGGATGCCTTTCGGAAATCCTGATTGACCAGTTTCTCAATGCTCAGATGGTAATGACGATGACCTTCGTCCATGTAGCGCAACAACCCCTGGAAGCTGCCCGGCTCAATTTCCTCCAATTGTTCTTGCAAGGACTTCATGTCGGAGGTTAACGCCAATTGGCTGCCATCATCGAAGACCAGGTGATAGGTCGGGTCGACGCGCTGCAAATCCAGCATTTCGCTCATGGATGTTCCTAGCGCAGCAAATTCTGTTTCGTATAACAGGGGCATGACTAGTAAGGTGGGGCCAGTGTCAAAGTGATGCCCTTCACGGCTGATTTGGTCACAGCGGCCACCAGGACGGGAGTTCTTCTCAACTATAGTTACATGAAGGCCCTGTTTTGCTAAATGGGTCGCAGCAGTAATCCCGCCAATGCCAGCACCAATCACGATCACAGATTTTGTTTTCATGACTCTTTCACTCGAACGGTTTGTGCTGCCGGGTTGCGCTGTTTGGCTCTTATCCAGGGTGAGGCGAACATGGATGCCAGGGTTGTCCAGCTCATCCAGAGACCGGCTAACAGACTCTTCCGCTCACGGTACTCGGACCGCAGGCAGTAGTTATCTCGCTCAATTGCACGCAGCATCCACTCAAAACGCGCTGAATATGCATAGCCCACAAAACGGCAGCGCCAATTCTTGACCTGAGCAAGAGTTCTCCGACCATCCTCAAAATAGGTGCGCGCCAATTTCACTCTACTGCAGATCCACTCCTGGTACACCTGGCTCTTAACATCCCGAGGTGAAATCCCATGCATCCGAAGATATTCACCTGGGATGTTGAAATAACCAGTTTCATTATCTTCTAACGTATCTCTTAGCATATGTGTGATGTGGGCGGCGGTGACTGCCAGATAGCGTGCTTCGTGGCGAGGTGCGGGTTCGTTGTGACCAATGAAATAGTACATGGCATCCGTGACTGAGGTTGCCAGCGCACGCGTGTATTCAGACAATTCAGCTTCTGAAATTCTCCGCCCACATCGTTCTGCATCAAACATCATCACTGCCATCATATTGCGCAGGTAGGATTGCAGGCCTGGATTCTTACCCGAGTCGCTGCGCACCAATTCTGCCAGCATATATTCTTCAATACACAAATCCTTAGGGGCATCGCCCCGGTAACAAGCCTCCAACAAGTCCTTTTGGCGATTGACGAAAGTAATCTTCTCGGCCCGAGTGCCTGCATGGGAGTCGAGAATATCGTCTACCCAGCGAAAGTACCCATAAGCCTGATAAGCAACATTGACGAGTTCACGATCGACGAACAAACGAATCGTATAGTAGGTTTGTTTGCTGGCTGATTTTGTGATTTCAGCAGCCAGGGACTGGTCAATGTTATGTTTTGCGTCCATCTTTCCCTCTCAGATCAATGCGTAATATTCCTATCGAAGTTGCTTGAGAATGAAACTTCGACATTCGGACCAGTTTATTTTCGTTCATTGCTAACACCAGCAGTATGCAGTTTGCTGCAATTAGTATTCATTAAACCTGGCAATCTTTGATAATGATAGTTATTTTGGTTTTAACAATAGAGCTGCTGCAATTAAAACAGCTCATCGATCATGCCTTTTTGTGATTGAATGCACATTAATTCAAATATTGTCGGAAGTGGTCTTCACGAAATCGATCAGCTCATCGATTCTAGCAAACGCTAACGCAGTCACAGTATCTGCACCTCCGTAGTAAATTGCAACCCGACCCGTATCAGGGTCATAAAGCGCGGCGCAGGGAAAAGCTACATTAGGTACATCACCCACATTCTCATAATAGGTCTGCGGCGAGAGCAGGTAGGATCCTCCTCGAGCGATCACTTTCCAGGGCCGCTCCAGGTCCAGCAGGGCGGCTCCGAAGCTGTACACAAACCCATTGCAGGAAGTCAGCACACCGTGGTAGATCATCAACCAACCCTCATCGGTTTCGATGGGCACTGGTCCGGCGCCAATCTTTGTGCTCTGCCAGCCATCCTTGACTCCCATCACAAAGCGGTGTTTTCCCCAATGGATTAAATCTGGGCTGCGGCTGAGGTAAATGTCCCCGAACGGGGTATGACCATTGTCGCTGGGCCGGCTGAGCAGGACATACTCTCCGTTGATTTTGCGTGGAAAGAGCACACCATTGCGGTTGAACGGCAGCAGCGCGTTCTCTAGAAAAGTAAAATCCTTGAAATCGAAAGTGTATCCAATGCCGATGGTAGGGCCGTGGTAGCCGTTGCACCAGGTCACATAGTAGCGATCTTCTATCCAAACCACGCGCGGATCGTAGCGGTATTGGAAACTGCTGATCTCCGGGTCATCGCTCTGCCATTCGATCGGGTCATTCTCCAGTTCCCAATCTATACCGCTCTCGCTGAAGCCGCGGTTCAGGTTCATTTCCCGTTTCTTATTGTCGCAGCGGAAAACACCTGCGAATTTCCCTTGAAATGGGACTACCGCGCTGTTGAAAATGCTGTTTGCGGAGGGGATCAGATCT
>DATKXE010000620.1:0-4177 GCA_035529195.1 Anaerolineales bacterium | reverse complement strand
GCAGATGATTCATTTTCAATTCCCAGCAATGATCAACCAAACCCCCACCATCTAAAATTAACAGGCGGGGGTTCGCTATAGATCAGATTGATCAGTCTCTCAGGCGTCCTCGATCAACTCCAGGTTGCTTAATTGGGGATGCTGGTCCTGATTAGTCAGCTCCCGGTAAGCTAAAGTCCAGGTCGATGAGGTGAATGCCACAATGATACTGCGGATCACAGCATAAATGATCGTCCCGATCGCACCGCCCACGCATAATGGTCCGAACAACCACCAACCTGAATCGGTGGTGACGAATAACCCAAACAGGGGGACAGATAGGGCGATCACGATTACAAATGATATCGCAAAAATCACAATTCCCAGTGCAAAGAAGATCAACCACAGGATCAAGGTGGCACCAATATTATCCTTTAATACCTGCCAGCCGCGCTTGAATGCATCGATCCAGCCCAGATCTTCCAGCATAGCAGCCCGTTCACCATAAATGCGGATCTGCTCCAGGATGATCACCAGAGCAAACAAGCCGCAGCACAAAAAACCACCACAAGTAATCGAGAAAATGACAATGGTCGTGATTCCTGCTGCTTCAGCGACATCCATCATACCGACACCAACCATAATTCCTAGTGTCAGAATTATCAAACCGATGATGATCAGCAAGATCAAAGGTATGGCCGAAAGTACACCCAACCCAAACAGAGTCCAGAATTTTCTGGCACCAGCCGACCAGGCTTTGCCAAATGAGGTCTTCCCTTCTTCTTCCACCTGCTGAACGGCTGCAATCAATCCTCCCCTTGCGATCAAAGATACAATCCACAACAGGATCACCACGATTAATGCCAGGCAGCACAATCCCAGCGCAAGAAACGCGATCCCGGTGAAAAACTGTTCTGCCGATTCACCAAATTGATACCCCCAACGTTGGAAATCCTCCTCTGCAAATGTGTAATTCATCTGTGGGGCTCCACTTCCCCCACTCCCCTGTCCCAGAGCAGCCAGGAAACCCAGCACCCAGAGCATCTTCCAGCGCCAGGTGATCTCCCAGGCTCGACCTAAAACTTTTCCAAAATCCATCTTCTGCCTCCTTTTATCTGCTCTCCTTATACCCTGACAGCTCCCTGCTGCCAGTCCCCATTTTCCCCTCTTGCTATCTCCGATAATTATAGTTTAATAGTCGCCACAATTTATCCCGCATTTCACTGACGAAAGTCACTGCTGAACTGGTAGTTCATTGTCTCCGGCAGGATTTCACGCAGAAAACGGCTGGTGACAATTTTCTTCACCTCGGGATCGATTTCAGGATCACATCTAAGCCTGACAATCGATTGGGGATCAAACTTTGAGGCTTCCACCAGTATAAAATCTGGCATGCTGCCTGGAGTCAGGGTCTTATCCAGGGTGATATCCGCCATGGGTCGCGCCGGCAGCTCCAAGAAATCTAGTTTCTCAATTTCCCAACGCACATCATTAGAACCGGAAAGCGTAATATCGTAGAAGCCTTTCCGCTCATCACGTTCGGCAAATGAAGTTCTTTCGGTTGAACCGGGATAAATCACCACAGGAGATACCCCCTCCCCGTCCCTATTTGAGTTTAATATTTGCTGCCGGTGAATATGACCGGATAGGACTGCAACTGCTTCAACCGGCAGCTCACGCTGCAGGATCACATCCTGTGCCTTGCGAAATGTATATCCAGACGGACCCACCTGCGCACCCTCTACGGTTTGGTGAAGGCACAGCAATTGGCAGGCACCTTTATGTCCCTTCCACCCTGAATCATGAAGCAAACCGGTGAACATCTCGCGCACATTTTTCCGCTGGCAGGGGAAACCGGAGAAGGCGATTTCCGACCCTTCAACGGTGAAGACGAACGTTTGTGGTTTGACAAAGACATAGATATTTGGATGCTCAAGAAACAAGGAAGCTGGCAGGATCGATCGTTCATGGTTGCCAGGAACGATCAAGGTTGGTATCCCCTCCCCAGCGAATTCGTATAGCTCACTGTATACCAGGTCCACGATCAACTTCGGTACTCGCGCCCGAAAAAAAACATCACCCCCGTGAAGCACCATATCCGGGCGCGTTTCCCTAGCGTAATCCAGCACTCGCCGGAAATTAGCAAAGAAATCTGGCCCCCGCCTGCGCCGTTCGACACGCGGTTTGACCGCGTAATCAAAACCCAGGTGAGTATCTGCGAAGAAGACTATGCGCACTGAACACATTGCTATCTCAGGTTTGTTGAACAGCACTACAATTTATTTTTGGAACCTGCCGACCAGTGCTCTCCATTCTTCTGTCCCATGCCATTTTTCAAAATGCTGGCTTATTTTCATATGCTCGGCATCCTTGAAACCTTGATCTACTGCCTGGTGAAGGTACTTGAATGTAAGCTCCTTCTGATCCAGGTATGCATAAGCGCATGCCGTGTTCCAATACACCCACACCGGTGCCCCATCAGCAGCGATGGCCCTCAAGTACCAGTCCACTGCCTCCTTGTAGTCCTCCCGCTCGAATCGCAGGTTGCCATTGACCCCCAAACCGCTCGCTTCTGCATACATGGCCCAATAAGCAGAATAATGGCACACTTTTTCGAAACCCGCGGCGAGTGCGGTAGCGATTGAGGCCTCATTTCCTGCATAGCAGTGCCAGCCCACTTCCTGATATCCTTGATCTAGTGCCCTTTCGACCAGCGCTAAGCTGGCCGCTGTTGCGAGGCCTTTCCGCCGGTGTTCTGGTTGTGTTGCGATCCCAACTTCGCAGCGTCCCCCGGTGTTATATTCCGACAAGCACCAGGTTACGAGCTGATCTTCATGAACCACACAATAACCAAAACGGTTCTCCAGGAAAGCAGGCACCGATTGACATTCGGAATGAATCTCCTCGATCAATTCCTTCAGGTTCTCCATCCTCTGGCTCTCAACCAGATTTTCGTCGACCTCCAGGAGGGAATAACCCTGCGGCATCAGATCTCGCCAATCGCGTTTCAACTTCCGGCAGCGGTAGTAATGACGTTGATCGTGAATTGGATATCTCCCATTCAGGATCACCTCTGCGATCACTGAACCCCACTCTTCAGGCGTGTAAAAAATCGTGAAGCCCTCCCTGCCTTGGTCGAGCCCATCCGGGAATATCTCCTTGTCAAACAGCTCCTTTACTGCCTGAAACATGTCGATATTATCGCTCGAACCTGCTAGAAAGAAACGATTCATCGTCCACGCTAGAGCAGATTGAGGATCATTTCTGTCGTCCAAATAGATTTCTCTGGTGAATCGCCATCCAGCAAGGCTTGAACTGCTAAATGAATATCGAGCTCTCCAAGAACTTCTCCTGCCAATGAATACTCTTCAGGATTTAATTTATTCAATCGCCCCTCCTTCATTAATGATCAGCTGTTCTCCTAGCCGCACGACTTCTCTCACCAACAGATCGAAATCCTCCCAACGGCTGCGGTGATTGGTGTGCGCCACATGCAACGCAAATTTCCCATTGATGCGCGTACCTGAAAGCACAGCCAGCCCCCCTTCCTGGAGCTCCGCCAGGATTTTCTGGTTGAGCATATCATGTCCGCCATCATCCAGCTCTGGATGAATAAACCGGAAGCAGACCACGTTGAGCGGTACAGGGGCCATCAATTCCAAAGATCGATGCTCCTTAACCAGCTGGGCGAGGTAGTGTGCCTGGTCAATATTTTGTTGGATGATTCTCCCGTACTTCAAGCTGCCGTTCTCCTTGATCGAGATCCATGCTTTCAAAGCCCGGAAATTTCGAGACAGCTGGTACCCATAATCCGTTAACCAAGGTAGATCGCCGCTGGTCATCCCACGTCCACCTTCTACCCTGGCCAGGTAATCTGGTCGCAAGAAAAAAGTCTCCTTATGGTGCTCTGGATGGCGTACGAAAATACAGCCAATTTCATACTGCATGTACATCCATTTGTGCAGGTCTAAGGCCAGTGAATCTGCCCTTGCCATGCCGCTTACCTTTTCTCTCGCATTGGGTGCCAGCGCTGCCCAAGCGCCAAAAGCTCCATCGATGTGCAGCCAAAGCTGCTCTCGCTCGCATAAATCCGCTAAGCTGTTCAGGTCATCTACCGCCCCGGTATTGGTAGTACCCGCCGCACCGACCACACAAAAAGGGTTCAATCCCCGGTCCCGGTCCTCATCGATCGCCACCT
>DATKXE010000619.1:0-2730 GCA_035529195.1 Anaerolineales bacterium | reverse complement strand
CCCAGACCAATTCTTCACTCGAAAAGGCGGTTAAAATTTCTGGTTTGGGGACAGAAAATCTCCGTTTGGTTGAAGTTGACCACAATTTTGCCATGCGCCCCGCAGCTCTTGCCGCACAAATTCAGGCAGACCGGGCTGCTGGCCTGGTTCCTTGCTTTGTGTGTGCTACAGTGGGCACCACCTCCTCCAACGCACTCGACCCAGTAAGGAAGATCGGTGAAATTTGCAGCCAGGAAAGCATTTGGCTCCATGTTGATGCCGCCATGTCGGGAACGGCAGCTCTATGTCCTGAATTCCGCTACATGCAGGATGGTCTCGAGCTGGCTGATAGCTATTGCTTCAATCCCCACAAATGGATGTTCACCAATTTCGATTGCGATTGTTTCTTTGTAGCGGATAGATCTGCATTGATCAACACTTTCACCGTGCTCCCGGAATATCTGCGCAACAAAGAAACAGATTCAGGAACTGTGTTCGATTACCGCGACTGGCACATCCAGCTCGGCCGCCGGTTCCGCTCCCTGAAATTGTGGTTCGTCATTCGTCACTACGGTGTTGAGGGATTGCGCTACCATATCCGCCAGCACATAAAACTCGCCCAGGAGTTCGCCACCTGGGTCAAGGAAGATCCAGATTTCGAGTTGGCCAGCCCAACCCCGCTCAACCTGGTCTGCTTTCGGCACATCGCTGGTGATGAAATAAATCAGCAGATTTTGGAGCAAATTAATCTCAGTGGAAAAGCTTATTTATCCCATACCAAGCTCAATGATCGCTATACCTTGCGTTTATGCGTCGGGCAAACCAATACAAAAGCCCACCATGTTTCGCAAGCATGGAATTTAATCAAGCAAAAGGCGGCGAATCTGGCCACAATTTGATCAAATCACACAGATCAAATAAGGAAAGTTCATGTCGGACAAGCCACTCTTCAATAAATTACGCAAACAGCCCGATCAAACCATACTCATTCTCCATGCACCTGAAAGCTACATAGATTCGTTGGGAGCGTACCCACCAGGTAGCAAGGATCAAAGGGCAATATGATTTCATCCAGGCTTTTTTTACCCAAGCGCTGCCGCTTGATACCCAAATAAATGAACTCAAATCAGCTCTCCTTGAGAATGGCATCCTGTGGATCTCATACCCCAAACAAAGCGCTGAACAGGAGACCGACCTGAACCGTGATATTCTGCGAGAACTATTGGCTGGCAAGCGTTCAAAAGCGGTGTCTCAAGTGTCTGTAGATGATATCCAGCCTGCTTTGCGGTTCAAACGCCTATGAACACAACCTATAAACTGAGCCCTTCCGACCTGACCTTTCTATGGGATGAATGCCCCCGCTGTTTTTACCTGAAAGTAGTGCGAAATTTCAACCGTCCCGGGCTCGCTTTCCCAAAGATCTTTACCCGCATCGATCGCCTGATGAAGGAATTTTTCTATCAGCTGCCCGCAGAAGAGATTTCACCCGCACTGCCACCCGGCCAGGTGGCTTATGCAGACAAATGGGTCTACTCCGCACCGATTTCATTTCCCCATCACTCATCCAGCTGTTATATCCGGGGAATATTTGATACTGTCCTCCAGTTCGATGATCAAAGCTTTGCAGTGGTGGATTTCAAGACCTCGCAGCCAAAAAGTGAACATGTCGCTTTCTATTCTCGGCAGCTGCATGCCTATTCATACGCTTTAGAAAATCCGCATCCAGGAAAATTTTCGTTGAGTCCTATAACCATGCTAGGTTTATTGTGTGTGGAACCTGTACAAATGAACCGGACCGAGCAGGGAAACCTGGCTTATGAAGGCCAGGTCACCTGGTTGGAATGCCCCAAAGACGATAAAACTTTCTTGGAATTTATTGATGGTGTCTTAGAGGTGCTCGACGCACCTGCCCCACCGGCTGCACATCCCAAATGCAGTTTTTGTAATTATCGAGAAAACGCTCGTCAAACTGGATACTGATTCCCAGTCCCAAAATTCAAGGAGCAAAAATGATCGATTTGACCTCAGACTTCGGAAAACGCGCTGCACGTCGTTTATCGGAAGATGAAATCATCTGGCTGACGACCACCGATAATCAGGGTACTCCCCAACCCCGACCGGTGTGGTTTTTATGGAGCGGAGAAACCATTTTGATTTATTCCCGACCTCAAGCCCATAAAATTTCCCATATCAAATTGCATCCCAGGGTTGCCCTGAATCTTGATAGTGCAAACTCAGGTGAAGATATTGTTGTTCTGCTCGGTACAGCACTGATCGATCCATCACCAATTTCACCAGCAGAAATGGAAGCATATATTGAGAAATACCGCCAGGGGTTGGTAAGTATAAATATGACCGAGAGTGAATTCAAAGACTCTTACCGTACAACCATCCGGGTAACACCCACTCACCTGCGAGGTCATTAGAACCAATACTATCTGGATTGATCGAAAGCTGTTTATTGACAGTCGGAATAAGTTGTTATAAACTCTTTATTGTTCTATCCCAATTAATAATTTCCGATGTAGGTACGCTCCTTCGTTAACTTTTCTACCGGAAAGCATGCATTGAGTATGATTAGTACCTGACTATGGAATATTTTGCAATAAATAATAAATATTGTGGGGGAGAAATCCTGAGTTCCCTGAATGAAGGAAACCTGTTTACTCTCTTTCTGCGCGAAACAAACGCATGCCAGATCAATTTGTGGTATCGGTTTGGTTAAAGTGTGTTCGAATTTCTGTACCAGTA
>DATKXE010000618.1:0-5420 GCA_035529195.1 Anaerolineales bacterium | reverse complement strand
TTGACCGACGCTGATATTGTTTTCGATTATTACCAGAATAATGGCTATACGAGATTTCATACCATTTTTTATGGTCAAGACGCTGAATTAGCGGGTCCGATCCGCTCAGCACGATTTCCGGATCACTTCTTAATTCGCATGTATAAAAGCATATTTGCTTATGGAAGTGCTGACCCATTGATCAATGAGAGATTGTTTGGAGCTGAGTACAGCGACCGGCTTGTCCTGGAAGGTGGAGGAAGTGGTTTGTGTCCGCCCACAGATACTGCTCCCCTTTGCCGCTTCGATCCCCAAGGTTATGCTCACCTGTTGGGAGGCACACACGAAATCCATGAATATGCTCAAGATCATGGCGTCGATGACAGCCGACAAAATTTGGATGGCATGTACTTCAATTTAAAGCCTCCCCCGGGAGGGCAACCTGGTGAGAATATTAATATCCACTACTCCAAGGATAACTATCTCCTCTGGGAGTATGACGATGTAACTGGGAATTACCTGCGATTCCAGGATGATTCCTTCGATCAAGGTGAGGGTGAAACTTTCGCTCCACTTATCGACCGTAATAATGATGAACAGGTATCTGCAGAGAATGTCGTGGTTGTCCTCATGGAACACTCGTATTACCGCAAGCCCCCTGCTGAAATTGTTGAAATCTTGGTCAGCGGGAGTGGTCCCGCCTATGCCTTCAGGGAAGGAAAGGTCTTTGAGGTACGTTGGAATATCCCCGCCACGGATAGTGTTCTTTACCTTACCTATCCAGATGGCACTCCATTCCCTTATAAACCTGGAATCACCTGGTACCAGGTGATTGGACAATCGTCTTCTATTACATCTCCCGATGATGATACATGGCGGTTTGAATTCCTAATCCCCTAGGAGATTAATCAAATAGGGATATTTCTCACCGATCCAGAATCCCGGTAATCCAAATCTGTGTAAATCTGTATTATGCCAACAACAGCAATACCACCAATTCTGATGATTGGTAGATATCTGGATTGTGGGAGAGGGGATACTGCTCCAATCTTGATCTGACCAAATGTCAGTTTTGATAAACCTTGCCAGCCAATTCATTGTTGATCTTATCCTGCTGTAAATACCAGCTGGATAATTGCATCTCAAGCCAAAAGGATCAACCGGAAACCTTGGGATTGTCAATATTGAACGAATGATGTCTCGCATCTTCGGTGAAATCCCGAAGATGTGGATAAAATTCCACGTCAATTGATGCGCAGATTCAGCATCTGGTTGGAACGGAATGGAATCCTAGAAAATTCTCTGGGAAGAAACCAAATAAAGAAATAGTTATTAATTCCAATCCCATTCACGCAATGATTCCAACATCTTATTGGCTGTAAGATCTAATTGAAGAGGGGTGATAGACACAAATCCGTTTGCAAGAGAACCGAAATCCGTCCCTTCTTCTGGTACTCCGGTCGGCGAATCCCCTCCAATCCAATAATAAGCTTTGCCACGTGGATCCAGTCGCCGATCTAAACGATCACGGTATACACGTAAACCCTGGCGGGTGATCTGGAATCCATTTATCATTTCATCATCGCAGTAAGGGACATTTACATTGAGAATGGTTTTGCTGTGCATGTTCTGATTGATCACCATATTTGCAACTTTACTCGCTACCCTTGCCGCTGGTCCATAATCAAGTTCACCTAAATGGTTCTCGGGTGAATCTAATGAAACAGCTATGCCTGGGGTGCCCCAAATTGCTGCCTCCATGGCCGCGGTTACCGTCCCGGAATATGTAACGTCATGACCAATATTCGCATTAGGATTGATACCTGACACAACAAGATTGATTTTCTCTTCAATCAACCCTAGCATCGCTAACGACACGCAATCCGAAGGGGCACCATCAGTAGTAAGAGCGTGAGAACCATCATCTAAGAGCACATCCTTTACCCGAAGAGGCCGGTGCATTGTTTTTACGTGACCAGATGCTGACCAATTACGATCCGGTGCCAGGATCGTCACCTGGTGTGCTTTGCGTAACTCTTGAGCAAGAACCAGTAAACCCGGAGCTGTCACCCCGTCATCATTTGTAACTAATATATGCATAATTGCGAAGTTTATCCTCCTAATATTTTAGAATGACCATTATAATCTTATTATCAGCCTGAATATCAGGCTTTAGAAATACATCATATCTGCAGTTAACATTATTCAGGAGAATATCAATGGCACGCAGGATTATTGGCATCACGTTTATCGTTGCAGCAATTTTCGGATTGGTTTTCAGCTTGGCTGGAATCGTTCTCGTCTGGGGAGTTAAAGCCCCATTGACAGCCAATTTGGTCAGTACTCTCGATCTGATTGATACAACGCTGGATGCAACCAGTTCAGGGCTTACAGTGGTGGATGATACGCTTACCAGAACAGCATCCGATCTGACCTCGCTCGAAAACACTGTCCAAACTGCAGGTAAAAGTGTTGGTGATTCTGTCCCCATGGTCGAATCACTTTCAACTTTATTATCGGAAAATATCCCCCAGGCTATTACTGCAACTCAAACCGGGCTCACCTCTCTACAGGATGCTGCTGGAACTCTTGAAAGTACACTGAAGCTATTGACATCGATACCATTCCTCCCAATCGAAGGATATGATCCGGATGTATCTTTTTCTGCAGCGATAGAAGATGTATCCCAAAGCCTGGATGCAATACCTCAGTCACTCTCCGAAATGGAGACCACAATGAATACTTCTAAAGGTAATTTGATCATGTTAACGGCTCAAGTTAATATCATGGCTCGCAACATCTCAGAGCTTAAAAGCAGCATGTACGAAATTCAACTCGTATTCGATCAATACCAGGATGCAATTTCAACTATTCAAGACCGGTTAAATTCCTTCCGTGAGAACCTGCAAATGATTATCACTGTAACCGCATGGATTTTCACGATTATCTTCGTGTGGTTAGGGATCGCTCAAATAGGTTTGTTGACTCAGGGTCTTGAAAGGGTGGATTGGAGATCAAAAGATCAATCTACTGACGCCAATGATTCTCATACCGAAGAATCGCTTAATGATGAGCAAAATGTACCGGAGAAGAATATTGAAAACGGAAGTACAGAAGAATAAACCGGTCAAGACGAATCAATAAGATGATCGAAAAACAGGTTGGATGCCAGCATCCAACCTGTTTTCATTTTTAATTGTGATTCAATCGATTGCCATTTCTCTGAGTACCTTATGGAGGATGCCTCCATTTCGGTAATATTCCACCTCCAGGTCGGTATCGAGCCTCACAATAACCTGGAATTGAATAACATCTCCATTATTCTTTTCTGCATGGACGATCAATTTGGATTGGGCTTCCAGGCTGTCATCTAAGCCCGGGATAGAATATAGCTCATCTCCCGCCAATCCATGTGCATCAATTCCTTCAGCCTCCAAAAACTGAAGAGGTAAAACACCCATACCAATCAAATTTGATCGGTGGATTCGCTCAAACGATCTAGCAATCACCGCCTTCACATTCAGTAATTGAGTTCCTTTGGCAGCCCAATCCCTACTCGATCCGGTACCATATTCTTTACCAGCCAAAACCAGCAGTGGTACCCCTTCTCTCTTGTAAAGCTGGGAAGCATCAAAAATACTCATTTGTTTCCCATCTGGCATGTGCCTGGTGTACCCACCTTCAACCCCCGGTACGAGCTGGTTTCTTAAGCGAATATTGCCAAAAGTCCCGCGGGTCATCACCCGGTCATTGCCGCGTCGGGAGCCGTAAGAATTAAAATCTCGCATGGATATATTTCGCTCAATTAAATACTTTCCACCCGGGCTCTCTGCGGGTATCGCACCAGCTGGAGAAATGTGGTCGGTGGTTATCGAATCTCCAAGCACGGCTAATACTCGAGCACCACGAATTTCCTGGATTGAGGGGACTCCGGGGGGCATATCGATAAAAAATGGTGGTTCCTGAATATAAGTTGATTCCTCATCCCAATCATAGATATCACCCTGATTTCCTTCGATCGCGTTCCAAATCTTATTTCCAGAAAAAACATCACTGTATTCTTTATCGAACATGGCTGGTTGAACAAATTCAGAAATCTCACTCCGAATTTCCTCAGAAGAAGGCCATACGTCTTTAAGATAAATCGGATCACCGACCTCATTTTCTCCCAGTGGATCATTAAGTAAATCAATATCCACAGTCCCAGCAAGTGCATAGGCGACGACCAAAGGAGGCGAGGCAAGATAATTTGCGCGTACATATGGATGGATCCGACCCTCAAAATTACGATTTCCCGATAACACCGCAGCAGCTACCAAATCTCCACTCGTGATACCTTTGACCACTTCTGCAGACAATGGACCTGAATTCCCAATACAGGTCGTACACCCATAACCAACCAGATTAAATCCTAGCTTTGCTAACGGTTCCATTAAACCGGCTTTTTCAAGGTAATCGGTGACGATAAGGGAGCCCGGTGCCAGGCTGGTCTTGACATACGGTTTGGTGTGTAATCCTTTTTCTACAGCATTCCGGGCAAGTAAACCCGCCGCGATCATTACGGATGGATTTGAAGTGTTGGTACAGGATGTGATGGCTGCAATTACCACTGAGCCATGACTTATTCCAGTTGTTGTTCCATTTGCCCCGATGGTTACTTTCTGATCCAATTCCTCGGCTGATAAATTAAATCCTCTCGCACTTTCTGGAGCAAATAAATCCGTCTGGAATGTTTTCTTCATCTCACTCAAGGGTATTCGATCTTGAGGTCGTTTTGGTCCTGCGAGACTAGTCTCAACAGAAGACAAATCAAGTTCTAAGTAATCCGAGAACACTGGATCTGGCGCAGCTGCTGTTCGGAATAAACCTTGTTCTTTGGAATATACTTCAACGAGTTCAATTAAATCTGTTCTTCTGCCAGTCAGCGCCAGGTAGCGTAAGGTCTCATCATCCACGGGGAAAAAGCCGATTGTTGCCCCATACTCAGGAGCCATGTTGGCTATAGTCGCCCTATCCGGTAAGGAAAGGTAGTCCAAACCTGGACCAAAGAATTCAACGAATTTTCCAACCACGCCCTTTTCACGCAGCATTTGGACAACGGTCAATGTCAGATCAGTGGCCAGAATACCTTCTTTTAATTCGCCAAACAGCTTAAATCCGATCACATCCGGGATAAGCATATCTAAGGGTTGGCCCAGCATGGCAGCCTCAGCTTCAATGCCACCTACTCCCCACCCAACTACTCCCAATCCATTGATCATCGTTGTGTGAGAATCTGTCCCAACCAAGGTGTCGGGGAAGACAATCTGCTGGTCTTCACCGTATTTTTCATTACGAACAACCGTTGCCAGATACTCCAAATTGACTTGGTGGATGATGCCAGTCGAAGGAGGAACGACCCTGAAATTGTCAAATGCCTGCTGACCCCAATGAAGAAATTC
>DATKXE010000617.1:0-8369 GCA_035529195.1 Anaerolineales bacterium | reverse complement strand
TTCAATGCCGCTGCTGTTCCACGGCCCGCCCAAATCCCAACGAGCAAAGAACATCAGATAGGCACGCACTGTGTCCGTGCCGTACCGGGCTACCAGCTCATCGGGGGCGATCACGTTACCGCGACTCTTTGACATCTTCTCTGAGTCTTCACCCAGGATGATTCCTTGGTTGCGCAGCTGTGCCATCGGTTCAGAACCCTTCATGACCCCCATATCTCGCCCAACTTTATGAAAGAAACGCGTATAGATCAAGTGCATGGTGGCATGCTCGATACCGCCCGTGTAGGTATCGACCGGCATCCAGTAGTCGTATTCATCCGGATCGAAAAGTCCTTGATCGTAATCTGGACTCAAGTAGCGCAGGTGATACCAGGAGGAACACATGAAGGTATCCATGGTATCGGTCTCACGCAGCGCAGGTTCTCCACACACTGGACAAGTGGTATGTTTCCAGGTCGGGTGCAATTTTAATGGGCTCTCGCCGGTCGGCAGCCACTCCACGTCATCCGGCAGCATTATTGGCAGCTGTTCATCAGGTACAGGCACCGCCCCATGATCGGGACAGTAGACAATCGGAATGGGAGTACCCCAATACCGCTGGCGGGAGATCAGCCAATCCCGCAGTCTGTAGATGATGGCTGGTTTTCCTGTCCCTCGAGCTTCCAGCCACTCATTGACCTGGTTTACAGCAATATCACCGGGTGTATCGCTGAACTCACCTGAATGGATCATCTTGCCGTATTCGTGATGGTACAGTGCATCCTGATAAAACTCGACTCCCCAAAGCATTTCCATCAACGTGCGCACATGGGTGATATTGGGGTTTAGATCTTTGCAGCGTGCCAGGATCAGCGCTTCATTTTCCCGTGAATCCCATTCCAGCACACCATCATTAAAGACAAAGTACCAACCTGTTCCAACTACCTCGTTCCAGGAGTCCTGCTCCAGGTATTCGGGCACCACCTCTAAATATCGTCCTGCTTTATCCTCGGGAATCGTGATGAATAACCCCTGCTCCTGCTGTTCAACGATAATGCCTGACTCTAATAAGGCCTGTTCGAAACCCGGCTTCATGGTGCCAACCGGCGCGAACGATTTGGTCAGTCCATCTGGGCGGTCAATCACCGGCAGAATCGACAAACCAAATTTTAAGGCAAACTCGAAATCCCTTTCATCGTGAGCAGGGACAGCCATGATCGCACCAGTCCCATAGGTCATCAAGACATAATCAGCGATCCAAATCGGAATTCGTTCTCGATTAACTGGATTGAAGGCATAGGCACCGGTGAAGACTCCGGTTTTTTCCTTTTCGGCTGATTCACGTTGAATATCAGTTTGGCGAACCGCCGTATGAACGTAGTCATGAATTTGATCTTGTTGGGCTGGTGTGGTGATTTTCTCAACCAGCGGGTGTTCCGGGGCCAGGACCATGAAGGTTGCTCCCCATAGGGTATCCGGACGAGTGGTGAAGACAGTGATGAGCGCTTCCTCTTCTGAGAGATCAGCCGAGTCCACAGTGAACTGCACTTCGGCTCCTTCACTGCGTCCAATCCAATTCGTCTGCAGGGAAACGACTCGTTCCGGCCAATCGATTTCGGAAAAATCCAGCAATTGGTCAGCATAAGAAGTGGTGCGGAAGAACCACTGCTCGAGGTCCTTTTTTATTACCGGCGTACCGCAGCGCTCGCAATGGCGGTCCTCCCCCCAGACTTGCTCACGGGCCAGGGTCGTATTGCAGTGCGGACACCAATCAACAGGTGACATCTTGCGGTACGCTAGATCATGTTTAAGCAGCTGGTTGAAGAACCACTGGGACCAGCGGTAATATTTGGGATCTGACGAGATCGCTTCGCGCCGCCAATCGTACATCGAACCCATTGAGCGCAGCTGTGCTCGCATACGCACGATATTGGCATATGTCCACTCCTTGGGATGGATATTGTGATTTATCGCGGCATTCTCGGCCGGTAATCCGAAGGCGTCAAAACCCATGGGAAACATGACATTAAAACCGCGCATGCGTTTATAGCGTGCTCGGGCATCTGAAGGTGTCATGGCGTACCAGTGCCCAATGTGCAGATCTCCGGATGGATATGGGAGCATGGTTAAGGCATAGTGCTTGGGTTTTGACGGATCGATATCGGCGTTGTAGAGACCATCCGCATCCCAACGAGTTTGCCATTTGGGTTCGATTTCCGCTGGTTTGTAAACTGGTTGCTCAGGCATTCTTTTCTCCATCGTGATATCCACTAATATTGCTGACCATTCTTCATTTTAATCTTTACAGGTTGCTGATCGATTATAACCACTCTTGGTCCCTTCTTCGGGGCGATCATGAAATCTCCTGCTCAAAGGTTTGCTTTAATTCCCTGGTGGCGGTGTCCAATCCCACCTGGACGATCTCCATTGCCACAGCCACTCGCCGGGACCAATTCTGAGGATCAGCATCGTATAATTCTGCGGCCTCTTTTTGGCTTTGCTGATCAGCAGCTTCCAAACGGTACCTGTCAGCAGATTCCCAATCCAAGCCATCTACAGCAATGTAATCCACTTGATATCCAGACCGCACGAGGATCAACGGCCATTCAGCATCCGTACCGAGGGCGTATCCAGGCTTGCTGTTACCCAGTATTGTTTGGCATGCCTCCCTGGAAAAGCCTTTCGATCCCGCACTGACATCCAGCGATTGACCAACAAGATAAGAGATCACCCTGTTGCTGAGGGCTTCAGTTTCGATCAATGCCTGGGGGTGAGTCTGGTAGGAAGCGGGTGAACGCCCAATTAACAAACAATCATGCTCCTGAATCGTCCGCAGAACCTGCTTCCACTCATCTGGACGGGTCTCCACCCAGCGCAGCAAGCGATCAAAATCCGCATACTGGAGGTGGGTCGCTGAAAACTCAAGCGCCATTTGCATTGCAGAGTAGCGTCCCCAGGACCAATCAGGAGTCAAGCCAACATTCACCTGTGGCAGATCTTGAAGACGATTCACCAAATCGGGTTCCACCTCTGGTGGCAGAGAGAAAGCCATTCCAGAATACTCCTGCTGGAGAAGCGGCAGAAGGTTGAGAAAACGATTCAGTTCTCCACGGGGATACCAGGCTGTCGCCAGCGCAATTGTCATCCTACCTCCAATGACTGTCTCCGAAACAATAACTTAGCCAAACAGGTTCGTTTAGGGTGATCCGTGCGGATTTCATGACTTTTCCCCGAACGTAGATCACCTCCACAACCTTTTGACCAGCCGTATGCTGCCTGACTTTGGGTGAGTCGAACGCAGCGATCTCAATTTCGGGTTGATTAGCAGATGAAGATACCTCGATCACCGTACGTGTCTCTCCATTGATCTGGATTGGTACCTGAATTTTCAGATTAACAACGAAATCCGGTTCCCAGGTTGGCCACTCCTGAAGATCAACATTATCCTGACGCTCATCTGCGCGATACAGTTCACTTACCTGCCATTCACGCTGCCATTTTAGTTCAATATCTTTGGGATTATATGGTTCCAATATTTTTTTAGCCTCATTTTTATGAATTCCATATGGTGAACCAAATTTACTCATCCATAAATTTCGAGGCTGAGCAGGCGCGCGAGAAGGCAGCGTTCAACTACCAACGCTTGAAAAATTGTGTATGCTTTCATAGCTCATCTCCAAGTATCTACCCTTACCAATAAGATGGAACGCTACCCAGACTCTAAAAATCCATATCATGGTAGGGATCAAAAAAACCTCCGCCAATCAGGGGCGAAGGTTTTACTCCGTGGTACCACCCTGCTTGCTTTACTCATCCTGGGATACCCGAAAAAGTAAAACCGCTTTGGACCGCTCTAACGGGCGGTTCCCGCCATCAGCTAATTTGCTTGAATCCAACAATTGAAATCGCTGGACCCAGGTTCACCGATGGTGTCTGCCATAATTGGCGCAGCAGGCGAGTTCGACCTTACTATGTGCTCCAAGGGCACTTTGCTGGGCTCCCACCTCTCTCTCCCAGCTCGCTGTTGGATGATCTACTACTCCTGCCATGACAAGATTATTGGTTGTTAATCCTTCCGGCACCAGTTATGCCGCATGGGTAGCTCGGGTAAAACTTTTATTTACAGAAGAAGCTTGTGGACCCAGAGGGATTCGAACCCTCGACCTCCTCAATGCCATTGAGGCGCGCTCCCAACTGCGCCATGGGCCCATATAGATTGTTCCAGCCGGGACGGGTGCTGCTTCCCAGCCAGTGGACCTGGCGGGATTCGAACCCGCGACCTCTTCAGTGCGATTGAAGCGCGCTCCCAACTGCGCTACAGGCCCCGGCTTTAGGTAGCGGAATTGTACCTGAGCGATTATTGACTGTCAAGGAAAGCAACCTTTGGAGGTCTCCAAACAACAAATTGGATAAAGAGTGCGCGCATATTATGTAAAACTCTCTTGACTTTGTGCCCTCATTTGTGCTATTCTTCCCTAGTTCAAAAGAGTTTTATGAAGACAGCTCAGAAATTATCGTTCGATTTATTCACTCAATAATTCAATAAATACAGGATTTAATAAATGCTACAACGTGAGAGAGTAGCCGAAAATGTATACTCTTTTCAAAGTGATGTCTATGCCCAGGTCAATGCTGGTGCAATAGTTGGCCCAAATTGGGCGATCGTGATCGACACCCTGGCATTACCTGAAGAGACTTTAGAAATCCGACAATTCATTGACCAGGAGCTCCAGGTACCGGTAAGGTATGTGATCAACACTCATTATCATGCGGATCACACCTGGGGAAATTACCTATTTCCCAATGCCACCATCCTGTCCAGCACCCTGTGCCGCGAACTATTGGATTCCCGGGGACGAGCTTCTCTTGAAAAAGCCAAGAACCAAGGCACAACTTTCCGGCAGGGGAGGATCATTTTGCCTCACCTGACCTTCTCTGAAGGGTCACTCAACCTGCGTATTGGAAAGAAAACCTTAACCATGGTTCCCTTACCTGGTCACAGCCCGGATAATATTGGGGTGATTATTGAAGAAGACCGGGTTCTTTTCGCTGGAGATGTTTTCATGCCAATCCCCTACATTGTTGACGGAAATGCCGACGAAATGGTCCTATCGCTAAAGCAAATAGGGAGAATGGGGCTTGAGAATGTCGTGCAGGGGCATGGGGATATCGTACTGCGAGGGGAAGTGGAAATCTCCATCAAGGAAAATCTAGCATATCTTTCGGCAATCCGCCGGGCTGTTCGAAAAGCCGGACGAAGAAAATATCCTTGGGACTTGTTGGAAGAGATCGGTATTGAGGAGTGCGGAAAAAGCAGGGTATTAATTGGTGGTTTGGCTGAAGAACTTCATTCCCGCAATCTATATGCGCTTTATGAACAACTCTTTGGTGAACCGCCCGCTTCCTCTGATGATGAGGAATGAGTCAGAATAGCGGTTTATTTTGCTTCTATGCGGTAGATTGGAATGCGTTCGACTATCCCTTTAGTAATCAAATATCCTCGGCAATCCCAATGACCAGAAGTATCCGACCAGATTAGATTTATCACTCCTGGATAATTCGCTTCAGCAATATCGATTGGTGAGGGTTGTTCAGGACCCTTTAAATGCGAGTGGTAGATAGCCTGCAGCTGCCAGTCTGCATTATCAATTTGATTAAAATATCCCAATTGCTGCTCAGGATCCATCCGAAATCTGACCGGACTATGCAGAACATTGATAACCGGGAACACCGCGCAGCTAGTCTGATCGACTCCAGCAACCAAACCACAAGCTTCCTCAAAATTCCGTTCAAGGATATCCGCCAACATTATCTCCCAATGACTCTCGTGCAGGAACAGCTTGTCACTTATGTTATCCATATGGCAGTCCCCCACACAGCGATTATTACCAAACCAGGTTCGACAATCGCCCTATTAAATGGTTGATCTTCAGACAGGGCGCCGATCAGGCTGGTCAACGAGTAAGCTGGACCTAGGATCAAGAGGCCGTAAGTGATCGGAGAAAGAGGCCAATAATGCAGAGCGGAGATAATCCCAGCCAGGATCACGGTGATCACCAAAGTGGGTAAATAAAGCCAGCTACCAATTATGCGCAGATGGAGAGTACGCAAACTTACCAGCGCTGCAGCAAAAAGCAATGCAGGTAATATCAGATATAAGCGCAATCCAGCAGATTTTAAGGAGATGGTTAATATTAAGAATAATGCGTAAGATACTGCCGTTAATGCCGCACTTGCCATCGGGTAGCGCTCATCCTCTGGATCAACCGCAATATATTCTGCGACGAGGACCAGCATCAATAAGGCACCACCAACCACAAAGCTGATCAACCATTGCAGACCAATTTCCAATTGAGTTAATGGAATGCCAAGAGTCCAGGCTGTCAATGCGGGTAGCAACCAACGCTCCACGGTGCGTTGATCCCTCATTGCCGGATGATCTCGCAGAAGAAGATCAGCACCGCTGGCGGTCAAGCCAGCGACCAGCAGCGTGACCAGGGTATGGATATTCACTTCAATCGCCAGATAAAATCCTGGCAGCTGCAATCCAAATTCTCGTGGTGGGATATCTACAAAGCGGCCGGCAGCATAAGCCAGCAAGATGGCTGCAGACAAGATGCTCAATCGATCTGCACTGGGGAGATAACTGGTTCTTTCCACAACTGCATTTTAACCGATTCTTGACGTAAAATTACACTACGCTTAGGATTATATAGAAGATAGCACGATTGATCTGGAGAAAAAAGATATGCGCATTGGTATGATGGCAGATGCCTATAAACCTCACATCAGCGGTATAACCAATGTTATCGCATTGAGTAAGCAATTTCTGGAAAAAGCCGGTTACGAAGTTTACGTGTTCACATTCGGTGGGGGAGATTACATCGATGATGAGCCCAATATCATTCGCACCCGTGGCGTGCCGTTAGTCGATACCGGGCTCTATTTCAGCGCCCGGCTCAGTTCTGAATCCCAGAAAATTCTACGGAAAATGGATATCATCCATGTGCACCATCCGTTCACCAGTGGGCAATTGGCTCTCCGCTACTGCAGGTCACAGGGAATTCCACTGGTGTTTACCAATCACACTCGTTACGACCTGTACGCCCAGGCCTACCTACCCATGGTTCCTGATGCTTGGGGAGATGCCTTCCTGCGCACATACATGCCTTCCTTCTGCAAAGCATGTGATCTGGTGATCGCCCCCTCAGCAGGGTTAAAGGATGTGCTTATCAACCTGGGAGTAAAAGCACAGATTGACGTCATCCCTAATGGTGTCGATGTCCACCCATTCCAATCAGTTGAGCGACCCATCCCCAGACGAGAACTCGGATTCGATGAAGATGATATCTTGCTTACATATATGGGGCGAGTCGGTCCAGAAAAAAACCTCCCCTTCTTGCTGAGAGCATTTGCGGGCATCGCCAAGTCTTATGATGATGTCGCCTTGCTGATCATTGGTGATGGACCCGAACGCGAGAATCTTGAGGACCGCGTGAGGGTTATGGGTATGAACGATCGGATTAAATTTACTGGGATGATCCCCTATCAAGATTTACCTGGCTATTTAACCGCAGCAGATGTGTTTGTCACAGCCTCGGTAACTGAAGTTCACCCACTCTCAGTGATTGAAGCCATGGCTTCTGGTTTGCCTGTCATAGGCATCCAATCACCTGGAGTTGGTGATATTGTTGAAGATGGTGTGACTGGATTTTTGGCACCGGAAGAGGATTTGGCTGTATTCACCGCAAAAATTTCCCGCATCATTACCGATCGAGAAACCCTGGAGAAAATGTCGCAGAAAGCGAAAGAAGTCTCATCGAACTTTGCCATAGAAAATACAACCCAGACCATGATCGATCGCTACCAAAAGTTATACACTGAATACACCGGGAAGAAGCGTAATTTTTTCCAGCGGCTTATTCAACCTTTTAGAAGGAATCAAGATTGAGCGTTCCCCCTCAGGAATTAGGCAGGTGGGGAGAAAAATTAGCTGCAGATTTCTTAATCAAGCAGGGATATCAAATTGTTGCCCGCAACGCACGTACCCCATACGGTGAACTTGATCTGATCGCCCTGCAATTTTCCAAGAACGACCCCGATGAAATGACGACCGTTTTCGTAGAAGTAAAGACCCGCAGCTCACAAACTTTTGGCTTCCCGGAAGAATCAATTACGGCTAGCAAGCAAAATCACCTGATCTCTGCTGCCCTGCACTACCTGCAGGAACATCCCAATCTCGACAAGGATTGGCGGATCGATGTGATCGCCATCGAGCGCTATAAGAACCGTGATCCGGTCCTCCACCATTTTGAAAATGCCCTGTATGAATAAAAGCCAAGTTAACGGCAGGGGTGCAAGTGATGATCACGATCACATTCCGAATGCGG
>DATKXE010000616.1:0-4522 GCA_035529195.1 Anaerolineales bacterium | reverse complement strand
CTTCCAAATCACCCAAACTGGTTAGGTTGTCGCTGTTTTGGGAGATCAGTTCTCTCAAACTATTCGTATTCACTTCACTAGTTATCATTTTTTTCTCCATTCAATCTAAGGTACTAAACCAATCTACAATTACGCTATCAGTCTAGCAGACGTGCGTTTCTGAGCGTTTATTATTCGTTTGTTTTGTGTTTTCCGAACATGTGGGGTTGAGTTTGGCAGTCTGAGGAATCTATATTATTGATTTCCCCCTGCTTGGCTATCCCGACAAGTCAGAACACACGATCATCCTCTACAAAAAGCGGGATGGTATACTTTGAGCGCTGAGATTTATCTAGTAGTTTTGTCTTTTTTGTTCCATTCGGATTCCATAATTATTTGAAAGAAATGCTGAAAGCCAAATTACTGGGCAAGTTTGAAATCCATATCGATGGAGCTCCCATCGAAATTCCATCGCGCAAAGCACAATCATTACTGGCTTATCTCTTGATGAACTCAAAAAGCCAGCATAGGCGTGAGAAAATCGCTGGAATCCTTTGGCCGGAAAGCGATGAGCCTTCAGCACGCAGCAAATTGCGTTACTCACTGTGGCAATTACGTAGTGCCATCGGTGATGATTATTTCCTTGCGGATAAAATGTCCCTGGCATTCAACCAGGATGCAGATCATTGGGTTGACTGTGCTGAACTTGAACATACACCTGCTGAAAACTTATCTACAGAACAATTAAAACAAGCCGCTGCCTTATATCAAGGGGAATTCCTGCCCGGTTTCTATGAGGATTGGATATTCCTATCGCGTGATCAGCTGCGGGCTTCCTATGACAATAAAATCGCACTGCTCTTGCAGCGTTTGAGCAAGGAGGAGCGCTGGCGGGAAGTTCTTGAGTGGGCAGAGAGATGGATATCCCTTGGGCAAATTCCAGAAACAGCTTTTCAGGCCATGATGATCGCTCATAATCATTTGGGAGATAATGCGGGTGCAACCACTACCTACCTGAGATGTGAGCAAGCTCTCAATGATGAGCTGGGTGTTGAACCTTCTGAAATGACTAAAAATATTTACGATCTCATCATACGCGGTGAGCTGCCAGAGGTCTCCGTGGGGTACCCTGCTACCTCTGCAGCTAAACCCGAGCACCGTTCCAAACCTTATCCCGGGATGGATGAAGAAAAACCAGAATTTGGGCGCAGTGCATTTGTCGCTCGGGAAGTGGAACTTGCCTGGTTGGACAGTAAGCTTGATTTGGCTCTTGCAGGTGATGGACAGGTTGCCTTCGTGGTGGGTGATGCTGGTCAAGGGAAGACTGCCATATTGAAGCAATTCAGTCAGCGAGCTCAAAAAGCGCATGAAGATTTAGTAATCGCTTATGCTACCTGTGAGGCTTTCTCTGGAATCGGCGATCCCCACCTTCCATTTCGCAATATTATGGCTCTTCTTAATGGAGATGTTGCTGCCAAGCAATCCACCAGGGTGATCAATCAGGAAAATGCCCAGCGATTGTGGGATCTGATTCCCCATTCTTCGCAAGCATTACTTGATTATGGACCAGATCTAGTTGAAAGTTTTATACCCGGTGAATCCCTTGTGAGGCGTGCATCATCTTACACACTTGATCGACCTGATTGGTTGGAGCGCTTGGATCGCGAGGTAGAACTACGTAAAGGCAGACCTTATCCCATAAATATCGACCATGGAGATTCCGAGAGGGATCTTTTTGACCAATACTCACGAGTATTGCAAAAACTTTCACAGACACATCTACTTCTATTAATCCTGGATGACTTGCAGTGGGCTGATCTTGGAACCCTCAGTTTACTATTCCACCTTGCCCGCAGGATTGAGGGACATCGCATTCTAATCTTAGGGTCATATAGACCCGATGATGTTGCTCAAATTCGTGATCATACTCAACACCCCTTAGTTCAGATGCTGCCAGAAATTAGACGTAAATACGGAAAGATTGAGATCAACCTGGATCGTACTGATCAGGATGAACGGCGTAAATTTGTGGACGATTTCCTAAATACTGAATTAAACAACCTCGATGAAGGATTTCGTCAGGCATTATTCCAGCATACTGCTGGTCATCCACTTTTCACCATCGAGCTGCTGCGCCAGATGCAAGATCAAGGTTCAATTATCAAAGATGTTCACGGACATTGGGTGGAGAGTCAGGAGCTTTCCTGGGGGACCATGCCTGCCAAGGTCGAGGCAGTCATTGAACGTCGAATTAATCGTTTACCACCAGAATTAAGAGAAATATTGAACGCAGCCAGTGTTGAAGGGGAGGAATTCACTGCAGAGGTTATTGCTGCGGTTATGGGATTAGATGAGTCAGAGATCATTCACCGGTTGAGTCAAGATTTAGCCAAGGTGCACAGGCTGGTTGAAGTCAGTGAAATTAAGCGTGTTGGGCAGCAGCGGTTGTCAGTTTACAGATTCCGTCACAACCTGTTTCGGAAATATGTTTACGAGAACCTTGATATCGCAGAGCAAGCCTATCTGCATGAAAAAATTGGTGCTGGGTTGGAGCAATTTTATGGGGATAAGAAGGAGTTAGTCGCTGTTAAATTAGCGAGACACTACGAATTATCTGGAGTGGTTGAAAAGGCAATTGATTTTCTTTTACTAGCCGCCAAGAATGCGAAACGTGTATCAGCCAATGAACAAGCGATTGGTCAGCTGAGAAAAGGCTTAGAGTTACTAAACCAATTTCCAGAAGGTAAGAAGCGCGCTGAAACAGAGCTGGCCCTGCAAATCTCCTTGGGCGCACCTCTAGTTGCGACTCAAGGATATGCCTCCCAACAGGCTGAACTAACCTTTGAACGAGCGAGAGAACTTTGCGAGCAGACTGGGGATAATCAGCAGATCGCTCCGGCATTATGGGGTCTGTGCGCATTTTATCAGGTGAGGGGAAAACACATGACTGCATACCAAATGGCAAAACAGATACTGGTACTTGCTGAAGGCGGCGAGGATACCAACCTTATGTTATTAGCCCATTGGATGCTTGGTTTTACCCACACTCATCTGGGGGAGATTTCTGCTGCCAGGGATCACCTTGAAACTGCTCTGGATCTTTATGACAGCAGCCAGGATGATTCCTTAACCTTCCTGTACGGTCAGAATCCCAGGGTGACCTGTTTAAATTACCTGGCATTGAACTTGTGGATGCTAGGCTACCTTGATCAAGCTGTGGACAAATGTCAGGAGGCTGTCATATATGCAGAGCAAATATCACACCCATACAGCCTAACCTTTGCTCATGGAATGGCCGCCCTGTTTCATTCATTGAGAAGAGATTCGCAATCTGCACTGCTCCACAGTGAGCAGACGTTCAAATTAGCTAAAGAATCGGGTTTCCCATTTTTCTTAGCGTTGGGCATGATCATCCGGGGATGGGCGAGATTACAATCCGGGAAAGCGGGAATGGCGCTCAAGCTGATGGAAAATGGGATTAATGCAATGCAAGCTATTGGTGCTGAGCTTGGCCGTCCTTACTTTCTTTCACTCATGGCTGAAGCTTATGGGGAGAAAATCGAAAATAAGGAGGGGTTAAAGCTAATTGAAACTGCCTTGGACAAGGCAGAGTCAAGTCATGAGCTGTGGTATGAATCCAGTCTTAATTGGTTGTGGGGATATTTAGCGGATGTTCAAGGTGTGTCTGAGGGTGAGATCGCCACCCGGTATTGGCAGGCGATCGAGATTGCGAAAAAACAAAAAGCGAAAACCTTGGAGCTGCGAGCAGCGGTGACTCTGGTTAAATTTGATCAAGCAGGAGACCAAGCGCAGATGGCGAGAGATGTAATGAGAGATACTTATCTTTGGTTTGAGGAAGGATTTGACAGTGATTTGTTAGTAGAGGCAAGGACATTAACCGATAAGGCATGATAGAACGAAAATCCATATATGATCGAAAATAATTCCATCATTCCTTTGTAGATTCCGTTAATAAATAGAGAATAACTTATTTCGAAAACACTGCGTATGCGGTATCCAGCTGCAGTATAAAGTCCTCGCCGTGTTCAATTTCCCGAAAGTCAGCTTTGAGCCTTTCATAATCATCTTGAAGACTGGTATCAGTGGGGGATTTGAGCATTTTCGAAATCAAAATATATCCGTGATTAAGCAGCTCATCCACCAAAGCATCTGCGCGTTTGACGAATACGATGCCCTGTTCAAAACTGCCGATCGCCTGGTTGTAATCAGCATCTGCCAGGTGATAAGCCGCGACCATCCAGAATGCCCGGCTGGTGGGTAAATCGCCGCGTTCGAGTTCTATAGCCAGGCGCAAGTTAACCCTGGCCGCATCAAATCCAGCCTCATGATCCGCAGAAGTGATCTCTATACCTGACTCATCCCAGCCGATCCATGCAAAAGAGGCAAAATTGTAGGCAAAGCCTTTCGAAGCACTGCGCAGTTCGTAGGCCAATTCCGGATCCGAGGCATAAAAATCCAGTGCAGTTTGCAACCCGAATTGGGTTCCAGCCCGGGCAAAAGCCAGCGCCCCGACCAGGTCTTT
>DATKXE010000615.1:0-4366 GCA_035529195.1 Anaerolineales bacterium | reverse complement strand
CTGGAGTGATTAATCGAGCGAGGATTTTTCCTCTTCTAAACGCACCTTTGCCAGGACTGTTAGCGTAGATTCTTCCATGACCATTTCCATGGCTTTGTCACGTAAGGCTTTGGTGATCAAATGCTCCAGCACCAGGTGAATATCCTCGACCTGTTCAATGCTGTGGCTGGGAACATGCAGATCGATATCCACCATTGAACCCAACTCCCCACTTGTAAAACCAGTGAAACCTATTGTTTTAGCACCCATATTATTGGCGAAATACATAGCATTGATCACATTGGGTGAATTCCCGCTGGTGGAGATACCAATCACCACATCCCCCGGTTGGAGATGGTTGCCCAGCTGTTGTGAGAATACATTCTCATAACCTTCGTCATTTGCCAGGGCAGAGAATAGGGCCATGTTGTCAGTCAAGCCCATCACTCGAAAATTCGGAGTCCCCTGGACCCGCGTATTCTTGCCCAGGTCACAAACAAAATGGGAGGCCGTCGAAGCACTGCCGCCATTCCCCAGGATGAATACCTGCCGGTTGTCCAGCCTCGCTTCGTGCAAGATGTCCAGGACCTGTTCGATCACCTCTTCAGAAAGCTGATCTAAGGTCATCTTGAGCTCATCGATATAAGTATTTACGAAATTCATAATACCTCCAAAATATCCCCCCCACCAGGGAGGAGCCTCCTCGAATGTTCCAATAAATATTTACTGAATGGGATTAATTACCCTTCCGCTTCTGCTTCTTTAAAATACTCAACCGTCTCCGTCAGTCCTGCTCGCAATCCAATAGAGGGCTGCCAATCCAATTCCTGAGCAGCTTTATTCGCTTCCAGATAGATCCTGCGGGTTTCACCAACCTTTGCTGGACCGTGGACTGCTGAGAGTGGGTATGCGGTGATTTTCTTCAATTCTTCGTAGACCTCGTTAACCGTGGTCCCTTTTCCCTCACCCAGGTTGAAGATCGTATTGCATTTTTCAGTGGTCAATGCCAGGAGATTCGCTCGGGCACAATCCGCAACATAGACAAAATCCCTCTCCTGTTCTCCATCTCCATTGATCACGATCTGATCGCCCTTCAGCATCAAGCCTGTAAAAATCGCCACCACCCCTGCCTCTCCATGCGGGTCCTGGCGAGGTCCATAAACATTAGGATAGCGCAGGACCACGTAATCCAGGTCATACAGCTCGTGGTACATATACAGGTAATGCTCCACCGTATGCTTGCTGGCTCCGTATGGACAAATGGGATTGATCGGATGTGCTTCATCACAGGGCAGGTATTCGGGTTCCCCGTAAACCGCACCACCGGTAGAGATGTAGATGACGCGCTCGACAGCATGCTGGCGGGCAAGTTCGATCAACTTGATCGAACCCAAAACGTTTACATCCGCATCAAAGAGCGGATCATCCACAGAACGGCGTACATCCATTTGAGCAGCGTGATGGTCAACAATTTGCGGTTTTTCCTTTTCGAAAACCTCTGCTAATTCCGGACTGCGGATGTCAACTTGATAGAAAGTCGCTGCGGGGTTTAAATTTGAGCGGCGGCCAGTCGATAAATCATCGACAACGACAACTTCGTGACCATTAGCGATAAAAGTATCCACTACGTGGGATCCAATAAAACCAGCGCCCCCGGTAACCAAGATCTTCACTTTATAGCTCCTTATGGGAATTTTGATATGACATAATTCTAATACGCCCCGCGGCTTCTGAGAACAGCTGGAATGGTTTGGAACAGCAATTGGATATCCAACCAGATGCTCCAATTCCGAATGTAATGCATATCCAACCGTACCCGCTCTTCATAAGTCACATCAGACCGCCCACTGACCTGCCACAGCCCGGTTAATCCAGGTCGCACGGTCATCAGATTCAAATCCCACTTCTTATATTTATCCACTTCTGCTGGAGTGATGATGCGCGGACCCACCAGGGACATCTCTCGCCTCAACACGTTGAACAGTTGAGGCAGCTCATCCAGACTTGTTTTACGCAGAATATGGCCCACCAGGGTAACCCGGGGATCTTCCTTTAATTTGAAATTCTCGGCCAGCTCCTCCCTCAACTCCGGATAGGAGGAGAGAATTTCCTCTCCATTCTCATGCATGGTTCTGAACTTGAAGGCATCGAATTCCTTGCCATGTATACCCATCACCCGCCGGCGATGGATCGCGGGACCTGGAGTCTCTAATTTTATTGCCAGCGCAATAAATAGCATGATCGGTCCTAAAAGCACCAGCGCGAGTATGGTCAGCAAAATATCTAAAGATAACTTGAGCAATTCATCAATTCCAGTTAACCTGACTTTATTGACACCAACCAGGGGTACATACGCAAACTCTTTGACCGTCAGACCCGTGGTAATGATCTCGTACAAACCGGATGACATGCGCACATTGACGTTGCTCGAGATGCCATATTTCTGAAAGATGTCCAGCATTCGGTCCCGGGAAGAGATCGCACTGCTGGCCAAAATCAGCTCTTCAATATCATACCGCTCGATCAGGTCTTCCAGGTTATCCACGGTCCCCAAGACGTATTGGTCTCGTAAAAGCTGGGTTCCAACAGCCAGTTTCTTATCGACAAAGCCCATGATGTGAAAACCTGAGGCCCGTGATCCATTCAGCTGCTCAGCCAGGGATATGCCTTCATTGTTCGCACCAATAATTATAGCTGAAGCCAGATAATAGCCTTTCCGTCTTAATGCATAGATTACCCGGCGCATTGAAAAACGACCACCTGCGGTAAAAAGGAAGGAAAAAATCCAGGCCAGCATCAACCAGCCCCGGGCGAGGGTGAAATGTGGATCCAGGAAGCCAAATGCGATGATCAACATCATCCCAAATGTGAGCCCATTGAAAACCATGGAATACTCTTTTGTGCCACCCAGCAGTTTTTCCCGGTCGTATAATCCCAGCACCATGAAGATGACCAGCATGGCTGGGATCAAAAAAGTGGCTACATTCTGGTAGAAACCAAGATTCGGGTCAAGGTTCTGGAAGAAAACTCTGAAGGATACCTGGAAGCGAAGATAATATGCCAGGCGGAATGCCAAACCGAGCATCAGGATGTCGACCCCCACTAAACTGGCAATGTACAGCCGCCACTGCAAATGGCGCGGAACACTTGCCGAAGCTTTTCGGATTTTCACTTTTAATGGTGTATCGACAAAATAATGCGCACTAGACTGAGTTGATTGCATCCAATTTCCCTCCGAAAGGAAGTCCCACTAAGGCATTCCGGTGACATGCTCCGCCCTTCCGACAAGAGCCAGTTACCGGAAATAGAAATAATTCTGACATGGACCTGGCCGTAATATTCCCTTTTGATTCACCTGGGTCCAATTTGTATCCATGTTGTTTCGGATAAGCCTCTCATCCGGCTAATTGGTGATATCTAGATAATCTTGGTGTTAATTATCTAGTACCAACCAATAAGAACGAATTTAATCCAATTTCGTTACACCGTCTGGTTGTGCTGCCCTAAGGATATTGAGAGCCTTCCGATAGTCAGGTCTTCGTTTGTCATTCTCTATAACGAATCGCAATCTTATAAGTTACACTTTTAAGATTACCTTCCCTACCTGGGATCTCTCCTTACAGACATGCAAAACCGGATTGTGGCAGGGCTTGAGTGGCACGCCTCAAAAGTTTTTTCCCAACAATCCCCATGGATACCCGCTTCCACAACCCACGTGTATTAATATCTATCTTAATAAACGCATTAATGCGAGAAATGTTACTATTTTTCTGGGGTTTTTTTGGTTTTTGCTCTGGTTCCTGAGCAACAAAAAAGGCGCCCTGTCAGAGCACCCTTCAATATTTATTGCTCGTGAGCTAATAAAACCAGGATCAGCTCTGCGGGTAATCCAAATTTACTCTTCCACGCTCAGTTCTTATGTCTCAGCACCCATTTGCATGGCAGATTGTGCGTATTCTTCCCTCTTTTCCCTTCTTTCCCGGGCCAGCTGGGCAGGATCCTTGAAGGGTTCATCAATCCGGTTCAAGCGGGAAGAATTCATGCAGATGATCGTCACCAGTAAAGCGGAAAACAAGATCCAGGCGGTAACGATTGAGATTATTATGACAGTCATGGCATACTCCTTACATCAATTTTCGAGTAGCAAACCAATTATTCCTGAATGCGGTTACCTCATTGTGCCAAACTGTCCAACCAGGAAGTTGTCAGCTTAGGCAGCCCGGCCATCGTGCAGGTATGCACCTGTTTAGATCCGTAGCTTTGCGTCCTTGTTTTTCAACAAGTTTGCCTTTTCTGTGCTTGCACCAGATTATAAGGTTCTGGCTTTCCATTTGCAATAGTAAATATATCCTAGATAACGGATGATTCCAATAGCTGTGACTTGCAG
>DATKXE010000614.1:0-6570 GCA_035529195.1 Anaerolineales bacterium | reverse complement strand
GGGATTTTGCTCATCGAACTCTTGCAACATCTGGATGCAATTGGGATCGTTTAATACTTCCACTTCTACACCACGAGATTGCAGATATTGCTCAGCTTCTTGATAATTGATATTCTCTCCAATTACGACCTTGGGAATCTTGAAGAAGATGATCGCACCAGCACACATTTCACACGGTGAAAGGGTAGTATAGATCACAGACCGCTGATAATCTTTAGTCTTCAGAGCACCTGCATTATCGATACAATCCATCTCTGCGTGGCGAATGATACTTTGCAACTGATTTTGGCGGTTATAACCTTGACCAACAATGACACCATCCAAAACCAGGACAGATCCTATGGGCACACCACCCGTTTTCATCGCCATTTTGGCTTGCTCTATCGCTACTGCAAGAAACTCATCCATTAGAAATTATCCTCTAACAATTCTATTCATCTCTCACCTAGTAATGAAGAGTTGTCATATCTTCAATCATCAAGGACGTTTGGTTGACCTTATGCAATTCTCCATCCTCAGGAGCCTGGTTCTTGATTGAGATTTGGTATTTTGAGATGGAATAGCTCTCCAATCTTGGCGTATTCCACTGGACCACCTAACCGGGTTATTGGCTTCATTCGCACAGTATCGACCAAACCATTCGATCGATATAGATCTTCACGTATATGAAACCGCACCACCTCGCCAAGGACCATGATATTGGTAGCACCCTCCACCGGGATAATCTGAGTGACGCGGCATTCCATGGCCGCTGGCGCGTGAGCAACTCGGGGTGGTTTCACATCCAAAGAAGGGAGGGTTTCCAGATCAGCGATTTCGAATTCACTTACCCCGTAAGGATAATCTGCTGATGTTTTGATCATCGCACCGGCCATCGCCTCGTCAACAACATGCGAAACGAATTCACCCACATCTCGAACATTCCGTAAAGTATCCTTTTCTTTGGGTTTGGTCCGCTCTCGATATGAGACAGAGAACATAATTGTCGGAGGAAATCCAGCGACTGCATTATAGAAGGAGAATGGGGCAATGTTTGGTATGCCATCCGCGCTGATTGTAGATACCCAAGCAATCGGGCGTGGAGCTGCAATACTGGTCAATAAACTGTAGGGACCACGTGCTTCCATGCTCTCCGGTATCAAAGTGACCATTTTGTATGCCATTACCGTCACCAATCTTAAGATATATGCTTTTTAAACAAGATTGCGGGCAGGGGGGGATTACCCTGCCCGCTTGTCTCAGATCAGGGTTGTTGGATGGTTCCAACCGCTGAAAGATCGAACTGCTCTTCAAAGCGTGAAAGTGGGAGATACCTCAGCAGGAGGGATTTCTCTCCAAAAGCGATAAATTGGGCCATATCACGCCCGACCGCGGGTCCTTCGATGACACCATTTCCTCCACAGCCGATCGCCAGCATGTATCCGTCAATAGGCGTGTCACCCAGAATAGGCATGAAATCTGGCGGCTCAGCCCGATAACCAAGCCATGAGAAGGATAATCCAGAATTGAGAAGGCGAGGTGCACATTCTTCCAACTCACTAAACAGGAACTCCAGGAAGTAATCGTCTGTACCACCTGTAGGCTGCAGTTCATCGGGATCCCAAACACCGGCGTGCATGGAATCGTTCAGATCCATGGTGAGGTGGGCTTTACAGATGAAGATATTATCTCCTTCTCTTCTGGCATAGAAGCGGGGGTATTTCAGAACCGGAAATTCATAATCGAGTTTCTTATTGGGTGGAACCAGAAAGAAGACTTCTGCCTTGGTGTGCCAGATAGGTAGTTCCAAACCAACTTTACGGCTCACAAAGCGTGTCCATGGGCCAGATGCGTCAACCACCACATCAAAATCGAAACTGCCTTTGTCAGTTTCAAGCCCTGTGACCCGGTTGCCGGACATTTTTATATCTTCGACCTTTGTGTAGGTTAGTACCTTCCCGCCATTCGCGCTTGTTTTCTTGGCAAAGGTATTCGCAGCCATGGTTGGATCGAAGTATCCATCATCTGCTGTCCAACCAGCGCCTAAAACACCATCCATATTGATATCTGGAAAGTGCTTGCGGATTTCATCAGGATCGGTAAGATATTCCGCTTCATATCCAGCAGATTTTGCTAAAGCAATACCGGTTTTGGTATACTTTTCAACTTTTTCGTCGGTGCATACCACAAGTGTTCCAGTTTTATCGAAACCTGCCGAGCCCCGTTCTTCCTTCTCCAAATTAACGTATGTTTGGAAACCGTATAACCTTACCGGCCAGAACTGGTGGGGTAGAGAATCATCGAATAAGCATACCGTCCCAGCTGACTTAGCAGTGGTACCTGAACCAATCTGATCTTTCTCGAACAGGGTGACATCGATGAAATCGTAAAGGCTCAAGTTATACGCTAAAGCTGTACCAACGATTCCGCCACCAATAACACCAACTTTTTTCTTCGCCATCTATTCTCTCCTTGATTACAATAATTTACCAATTTACTCTAGCTTGCATATAGAATCTAGGTCACGGAATAATCGCAGCCATAACACCTTTTTGGGCATGCAGTCGATTCTCAGCCTCGTTGTAACAGGCTTCACCCCATGGACCATCTAATACCGCGTCCGACACTTCTGCGCCGCGCTCACATGGTAAGCAGTGCATGTATTGTGCGGTGGGCTTGGCCAGGTTCATGCGCTTCTCGTCGGCAATCCAATCCTTGTAATGATCAAATAGCTTCATCATTTCGTCTTTTTGGGGTTCATTTGTGACAGGCGGCAGCAGATCCAAGCAGACGTAGTTCTTAGCATACACTACGTCGGCATCCTCGCACGCATCTTCCATGTTTTCGACAACCTGATAGGATCCCCCACTGGCTTCCACATTGGCCCTGATTCCTGCCTCAATCTGCGGGTCAATTCGCATTTCAGGCGGTCGGGCGAAAACCACATCTGCTCCAAAAAGGCTTGCTACGTACATGAAATCATGATGAGGGGCAATTGGCTTCTTCGGGCTGGAGCCATAGGTCCAGGAAACACCGATTTTACGACCATTCAGATTCTTGCCGAACAGCTCCCACAGCGCCATCGCGTCCGCCATTCCCTGGCAGGGGTGGTAAATATTATCTTCCATGTTGATCACGGGCACCTTGGACCATTTGGCAAACTCCTCAATGATCCGGAAGCTCTTCTCGTATTCCCAATCGACCACATCACCAAGAATACGAATGGCGAGAGCATCCCCCATGCGCGAGAGCACGCGAGAAACATCTGAGATGCGCTCAGAAGCGTATCCCAGATCCTCACCTTCCAAAGTTGGCAACCGGGTAGATGATGGCTCCAGGAAGTGGGCATGCCCGCCCAATTGGAAGATACCCGCCTCAAAACTGTTGCGCGTGCGCAAACTGGGGTTGAAGAACATCATGAACAGTGTGCGCCGGGGAAGAATATCATCATGCAGGCGGCGCATGGTGTTGTCCGCTTTTAATTGCAATCCCAGCTCCAGCATAGATTCGATCTCTAATTTACTGAAATCCTGCAAGCGGAGGAAATGTCGACCTTTCAATCCTTCTGTAATCATTTTGTGCTCCTTGGTTTAAGAATATTTGATAATTCCTTTCAACTTTATGAGTCGAAAAGTTCCACCAGTTCGTTAATTGTTTCCTGACGCCAACCTGCTTTATTCTCTTCACGCAAACGGCGACGCAGCTTCAGCGATTCTTCATCAATCACCCGAGTGGCTTCGGCTGGACGCTCGATCCAGTGGGCAATCTCATTGAAATTGGGATCATAGAAGACAAAGACTGGAACGGAATGGTAAAGAGCCTCTTTTCGGTAGGGGAGAATCAGATCGGGATACTTATCCCGGCGGAAAATGCGGATTTCCCATCCGGTTGTATTTGCCATACTCACAAGGACCGGGAAGTAGTACAGAACATCCCCTGACCAGGGTTCTGCGATCACCATAACCCTCATATCAGCAGGCATTTTATTCAGACTAGAAATTTGACCCTCATCCAGCTGCACTTCAGCTATGTGCTGTTTGTATTTATCTGCCAGATCAGTCAGGCTTTCTAAAAATTCTTCAACCGTTTCGCCTTGATAGAAAAATTCTTTGTCCATTGCTACCCCTCCCCAAATAACTTTCGCCATTCGCGACCAACAACTTCCATCTGCGACTTCTGCCATGTTCGCCGCTGGCGATTCAAATGGAACATACCCAGCTGCCATTCGGTCATCCATCGTGCAGCAAAGTCTCCTTGGACAGTCTCTTCCCAAATTTTTTCAATTTCCTCACGGTTGATCACTCTGGGGCCACTCAAGCGCACCGCGAATTCACAGGTACGGCTGCTCCGTTCTGAGATATATTCTTCGATTCCAATCTCATCCATGACATCCACCACCGAACGTAATGATCGGATTGATTTGGCATAAGCAAAGTGTGATGGATAACCATGATCGACCATCACTTCAAAAACAGCTCGCATAAGTGCAATCGTGCCACCATACAATACTTGCTCCTCAAAGTTGTCGCCTTCAGTCTCAGAGTCGAATTCCACTTCGACCACGCCAACCCGAGTACTACCAACACCCTTTGCTAAAGCCAGAACTACTTCCATTGCATTACCTGTCACGTCCTGGTCGACAGCTACTGCTCCATAAATTCCGGATCCTTGCAGGAATTTTTCTCGTACCAGATGACCAGGTCCATTGGGGACAAACAACACCACGTTTACATCAAGTGGGGGTTTGATGGCTCCATACAACACATTAAAGCCATGAGCGAAGCTAAGCGTGCTGTTGGATTTCAGATTCTTATGGATTAACTCGCGATAAACAGTTGGTTGGGCTGGATCAGCGAGCAGGACATGGACAACGTCTGCCTTGCGGGTGGCCTCATCAATTGTGTATACATCAAAGCCATCCTCAAGCGCATTATCCCAATCAGGGAAACGATCGCGCGGACCGGCACCTACGATCACATTGACTCCACTTTCCCGCAAGCACAGCGCCTGGGGACCGCCCTGGATCCCATAACCCAGAACCGCCACGGTTTTTCCTTTTAATACACCGAGATCTACATCTTCATCCCGGTAGACTTGGTTCAACATCAGAGATTCTCCTTAATTTGTAAATATTCTTTATTAGCTATTAATAAACTGCACATAATCGCGATTAACGTCCTTGTAAAGCAGGTAGGCAGATTTGTCCCAACCGGTTGCATAGAAATATTGGGGGCAATAAGGGGCCATGTATATAAAATCCTCTTTTTGTACTTCGTTGTAATCGCCGTTGAGCCAATAAATCCCACGACCATACAACATGTAGAGTCCGTGCTCCATTACATGAGCCTCAACAAAGCTGAAATATGCACCGGGATCAAATACCTGCAAGTTAATCCCCATATCAAACCCTAACTCTTCATAAGGTGTTAAGTGCTGCTCCATATAGGTGTCAACCGGATCAGCGCGCACATCTTTTTCATTGGCGACAATTGGGTCAGGAATCGCAACCCCATCAACTTCTTCATATCGTCTGCGAATCCAGGCGGCGCGACTTAGAGCGTCTCCAGTATTCTTGAATTGGTAGGCTCGATTGGGCGGCAACCAGCAATATCCACCTTCTATCATTTGGTGTTTTTTGCCTTCCACCTCCAGTTCCAGACTACCTTCCAGAACAAATATAAACTGTTCGAATTCTTCATCTCTTGGGCGCGAGGTTCCACCACTCGGTTGGATCAGAAGTTCATGCTCAACAAATCGTGCCCCCTGCTCCGGAGATGCCAACACCTGGGCTTCGACACCTTCGAAGTGTGGTAGCTGGTGCTCTACTCGGTTCGCCCGAGGGAAGATCATATATTGACCGGGTTTATTAATACACCTGCAGCGAGAGGTGATATCTGCATCACTGACGATCAGCGTCTCGTTTTGCATAATTTTTCTATCTCCTTCATCCTTCGCTCGATTGCCGCAAGCATTTTGAACTTAATTATGATGATTTCATTAATTGTCGCAATGCGAGCAGAGTCAAGAATTGGGTCGCTTCATACAGCTGTTCTACGCTGACATACTCATCTGTTGAATGAGCCACAGCCGGTTCACTGGGTCCAAAAATAATGATCGGAATGCCATCTTTTGCAAACCAGCGTCCATCGCTGGTCTGAACATATCCTGTTAAAGGTCTTTGCTCTCTGGCTAGATCCTGGAGTGTATGATTTGCTAGCACTACGAAAGGATCTTCTGGAGGAGTGTCGATATTTGCAGCCACCTCACCTGTAGAATATAGCTCGTAGTTGAGCGGTTCAACATTGGCGGAATAATCATCCAATATCTGGCGGATCTCTTCCACAGCCATCTCACGTGTTTCCCCCGGGATCAAGCGCCGATCCGTTTCTACCTTGCAACGTTGAGGGACCACCCCCCATTGTTGGCCTCCTTCGATTTTACAGACACAAAGTGTTGGTGGTGGCAGGTATGGATGAGTTCGAGCTTCAAGTCGTGGGAAGATATGATCATGCAAATAGGTTATTGCCCGTGCAGCTTTGAGCACCGCATTCTCACCTTCCCAGGGCATGGCACCATGGGCGCTCTTTCCAA
>DATKXE010000613.1:0-3805 GCA_035529195.1 Anaerolineales bacterium | reverse complement strand
CCAGGTGCAGCGCCTGTTGAGCAAGCGCTTGTTCAAGTTCATCATCCAGCAGCTCTTCAACTGCCAGCTGTGCACCTTCAAGCGCCACCAATGCCTGCGCTGCGGCGAATTCTGCGTTTTCATATAATTGGTCAAGACTTTGTTGGGCGCGCAGGACCTCTAACTCGGCATTGGTGAGGTTTGCTGCCAGCTCAGCTGCCGTCTGATCGATTTGCAATCTGGCTAAGACATCTCCTGTCTGGACTTGATCGCCAACATGCACATTCAACTCCACCAATTCACCTTGTTCTTGAAAGCTGAGCCCGGGTTCTGAGACGGATACCAACTCGCCAGAGCCGCTAACGGATAAGATAAGGTCGCCAGTGCGGGCAACTGCTCCCTGGATCTCGTCCTCACCAGCCAGCTGTCCCTGGTTGGAATCACCAGAGGCAGCAGAAAGAGTCAGGTAGAAAAATCCTCCCGCAATGACTACGAACAATACCAATCCCATCCAGGCGATCCTGTTTCGCTTCACAGCTTTAGCGCTCCTCTATTCCCGATCAATTCGTCTCAACTACTCCGGTAGTGACAATTTCACCGGCAGATAGTCCAGTAAGGATCTCGGCTGAGGTATAGTCCATCAAACCAACTGTCACGATACGCAGCCTGGGTTCTCCATCTTCCATTACAAAGACCGCATACTCATCGGGGCCAATTTCGCGCACAGCTTCGACCGGTACCAGAACAGTGTTCTGCGTTCTTCCACCAATCACGTCCACTGAGGCATTTGAACCGACTGGCAGTGATTGCGGTTTGGAGAAAGATTCGGCATCCAACTGCACCCATGCCAGGACTGCATCAACATTCGATACCGTCTGCAAGCTGGGGCTGACTTCGGTCACATGCCCGGTAAACATGTCATCGGGTAATGAGTCAAATACGACCTCGACTTCGAAACCAACCGCCACCTTATCCAAATCAGCTTCGTCCAGGTAAACTTCCAGAACAGGCTGCTTGAGATCGGCCATGACGATAATGGCATTCGTGCCCACCGCTTCACCAACGCTTGCACTGATCGACATAATCGTGCCGTCTAGTGGAGCCAGCAAATCAACCACCGCCTGATCTTCCCTGGCTATGGCTAGTTTGGCTTGTGCATTGGCCAGGTTCGCCTCGGCTAAGGCAACCTCTGTTGGATCGACACCGGCTTTCAACGTTTCATATCTCGCTTCTGCGAGTGCCAGGTTTGCTTCCGCCAGAGAAATTTCACCTGGCGTGGCCCCATCCTTAATGCGCTCATAATCACGCTCTGCTTCGGCCAACTTCGCCTGGGCAGCAGCCAGATCAGCCGCACTTAGATCCAAATCTAACTCACTTCCTGTTCCGGTGACGGCGTTATAGTAGCGTAAGGCGTTATCATAAACCGCCTGTGCGGCTGAGAGTTTCAATTGGGCATTGGCCTTGCCCAGATCTTCATCTGGTTTATTGACATAATCATCGAATTTGGCTTCCTGATCTTTGAGTTTCTTTTCTGCTAAGACCAGCTCCGCATAAGCTGCATCGATTGTGCTGCTGGAAGCAGTAGAGCGCGTACCGTAATAAGTCCTTTGGGCTTGACTAACCGCTTCTTGAGCCTCCGCGACAGCCTGCTCTGCCTGGGCTTGACGCAGATCGCCATTCAGCAAATCTTCGAGCGTTTGTTGTACTGTCTCGACATCCAGCAGAGCCTGTGCCGTATCGATCTGCACAGAGTCGTAGATATCATCCAGGGCTTGCTGCGCGATAAGCACGTTCAGTTCAGCCTCAGCCAGGGCTAAGGCGATTTCGTCTTCGGATTGGTTCGTTTCCAGGCGCGCGATCACCTCACCAGCCTGGACCTGATCGCCTACCTTTACCAGCCGTTCAGCGAGCGTCCCAGCTTCGTCAAATCCCAAATTCACCTCAGTTGTTGGGACCACCTGTCCAGCACCGCTTGCGAAGACGGTCAGGTCTCCGCTGCGCGCCACAGAAGTTTGGATTTGGGAGGTTTCGCTCACTTCTACGCTATCCGCTGAAAAATAATCGTATGCGTAATAGCCGCCCACCAGGATAAGCAGGATCACTCCCACGGATATCCACAGGTACTTATTACGCAGGATAGTTCTCCAAGCAGGGGTATTCGAATCATCCCGATTTACACTGACAGTTTTCATATGCTTGCTCCTGAGGTATTCTTCCAACACGCAATTGCGTAATTCGAGCGATCATACGCTGAGTCCTACGCTGGTCAGTATAAGAGATCAATATAAACAAGCTGTTAGCAAGTTATGTGGAAATTATGAAGATTATTTCGTCGCCATTTTGCTTATTTTCCCCCTCCAGGCCAGAGACACCACAAAAAAAGCCTGCGGAACCGGTCAGTTCCGCAGGCTTGAAAATCTTCGCGCAGATAGCTAGTTTTTGAACGCTAATTTACCTCGCTATTTGAATGATCAACCACGCATGATGAATTCCCAGGATCTTGAATGAATTCCTGCTGGCAGGCAGGGATGCAGAAGAATACCCACTCTCCCTCGTGAAGCACCCGTGGGGTATTATACGAGAACTTTTCCTGGGAGCCGCATGCGGTGATCACTCCACTACCAATTTGCGGTAATTGCTGCTCCGCATTCATTCTTGATCGCCTTGAATCTCTTCCATAACTTCCAGATCTTTCTGCAAGTTCCGCTGCCGGACTAACAAGCTGATCAAATAAATCAACATGACCCCAAAGATAACCGCATAACCCGCGATCATGTAATTCGTTGTGTTGGCAGGACCTTCTTGTAATAATAATGAAAATAACATCACATTTTCCTTTTATTCCATGGTTTTCAAACGTAGTTGTTCAACTTGGTCAGCTTTTCTTCCAAGACGGATGCGGTGCCAGAACAGATCAAAAAATATGAACGTGAATGTCAACAAACTAAACATAAAGGTCCGGGTCATCAACGGGGTCATATCGAAGGATCCGCTGGCGTTTGGGTCGCCGCTGCCAATCACAATTGGATGGATGGTGCGGAATATCCTGGCGGAGAAGTAGGTCAACGGCACGCTTAAGGAGCCGATGATGGCATAAACCGCGCCGAAGCGTGCCCTGCGGTCCGGATCTTCAATCCCCTGGCGCAGCATCAGGTAAGCCAGGTAAATCAGCAGCATGACTGTGGCTGTCGTCAGCCGGGGATCCCAGGTCCACCAGGTGTTCCAGATCGGGCGTGCCCAGATTGAACCTGTTACGACATTAATAAAAAGGAAAACGATTCCGATTTCGACAGCTGCCAAACCAACAATGTCCCATTTGCGATCTTTTTTAATCAAATAGACGATGCCGGCAATGGCAGCTCCCATGAAGCTGAGCATCCCCACCCATCCAGCTGCTACATGGAAGTAGAAGACTCGCTGCACATCACCCATTACGGCTTCTTGAGGGGCGTAAAAGAAAACCATGTAGGTCGCAATGAGCAGTAGGACTACAGTGGCGATATCTAAAATCGTGAGTAATCGCGGTTTTGATTCCATATTTCAACTCCAATTAATAATAAATTTCAGAAGAGCACCAGGGAACAAGCTATTCTTCAACAACATAATCAAAGACCATAAAAGCTACTGCAGAGAATATTATATCGTAGACGATCAGCAGGTTGAGCCAGGGACGGATCAGGTCCATCTCGCTCCCATCGAGGAAACCGGTGCTGGCTTTGACCGCCGCCAAGATCACCGGCAGCACCACCGGGAAGAGCAAAATCGGCAGCAGGATATCGCGCGTCCGGGCCTGCACCGCCATGGCAGCCAGCAGGGTTCCCACCGC
>DATKXE010000612.1:0-3177 GCA_035529195.1 Anaerolineales bacterium | reverse complement strand
TCCCGATCAACTCGGGCACGCTTGTGCGCGAAATTCCAAACATGATCTCCCCAAGATTGCAGCTCAACAAAACGTAAATTCGCGCCGTGCTCTACATTGATCTCGATCAATCCAGCGTGCAAAGTCTGCCCATCCTCTTCGTTGTTTGAAGCAGATTCGTGAATGTAGGTCAGCTCTGCGTCTTCCTCTAGCCATATTAATACATGCGAAAAATACGCCAGCCCAATCCCAGATCCCCACAAAATGCTGTGCAAAGGTTGTTCAACTTTGACACCCTTCGGTACGTAAACCAATACACCTAAATCTGCGAAAGCAGCTGCCATCGCGGCGAACTTTCCTTCGTCAGCCTTTACAACTTGACCCATAATCCGCTCTAGAACATCACCATGCTCGCGCTCTGCAGTGATCAAATCCGTGAATATCACTCCTTGCTCTTTCAATGCAGGATCGAGATCAATCTGCGATTTTCCTGCAGACAGAATGATTTGCCCGGCATGTTTATCACCCACCAAAGGATCTAGCAACTCGGCTGGAACACCTGAAGCAAATCGCTGTTTTCCATTTGTTGGCTGCTGGAATGACGCTGCAACAAGTTTGCGGATGTCTGTTCTCCGCCAAGGTTCATCATTTGTATTTGGCATGCGGGTATGTTGAAAAGAATTCCAGGCCATATCTCGATAGTCCTTGACAAAGTCCGGCGCACCCTCATGATCTGGAATTAAATCTCGACCAAAATTAAAATCTTTACCCTTTCTACCATTAACCTTTCTGGTTTTGGTAACAACAGTTTGTGCCATATTTATCCAATACCCTTATCAAATTATCCTATCGACCCTTCCATTTGCAATTGAACCAGGCGGTTCATCTCCACAGCATACTCCATAGGAAGCTCTTTAACCAGAGGCTCGATAAATCCTGAAACGACCATAGAAGTGGCCTGTTCCTCGCTCAAACCCCGGCTCATCAAATAAAAGAGCTGTTCTTCACCCACTTTGGATACCGAAGCTTCATGCCCAATGGTTACATCATCTTCATCAATCTCAATATAGGGATATGTATCGGATCGAGAATCGTGATCGAGGAGCAGCGCATCACAAACCACGTTCGATTTGACATTATGAGCGCCTTTATAAACCTTCAACAAACCACGGTAGGAAGCTCGTCCTTTCCCTTTGCTGATTGATTTTGAGGTGATCTTGCTGCTCGTGTTGGGAGCAAAGTGCAAAACCTTACCGCCAGTATCCTGGTGCTGCCCGGGCCCAGCAAATGCCATTGATAGAATTTCGCCATGGGCATTTTCACCGAGCAAGTAGCAGGAAGGATATTTCATCGTCAGCTTGGACCCCAAATTCGCATCCACCCATTCCATGGTTGCATTTTCATGAACCAAAGCTCGTTGTGTTACGAGATTATACATATTCATTGACCAATTCTGGATGGTTGTATAGCGCATCCGACCACCCTTCTTGACCACGATTTCGATTACACCACTGTGGAATGAATCTGTAGAGTAGATTGGTGCAGTACACCCTTCAACATAATGCGCCTGAGCACCTTCGTCGATAATAATTAATGTCCGTTCAAACTGCCCTAATTCGGCTGTGTTGATCCGGAAGTATGCCTGCATAGGTAAGTCAACTTTCACACCAGGGGGGACATAAACAAAAGAGCCGCCAGACCAAACCGCGCTGTTAAGTGCCGCAAATTTATTATCTTCGATCGGAATGATTTTCCCAAAGTACTCTCTAAAAAGATCGGGGTATTCTTTTAATCCATTTTCGATACTCACAAATATTACGCCTTGGTTTGCCAGGTGCTCCTTAATATTGTGATACACCATTTCAGATTCATATTGCGCGCCAACGCCAGACAAGAATTTTTGCTCCGCTTCGGGGATTCCCAAGCGATCAAAGGTGTCTTTTATCGTATCTGGAACATCATCCCAGGAATTTCCTTCTTTATTCGAGGGTTTTGCATAAAAGTAAATTTCATCTAGATCTAATTTGCTGAGATCCCCTCCCCAGGTCGGCATGACGCGCTTCGTAAAGTGCTCCAAACCTTTTAACCGGAAGTCGAGCATCCACTCCGGTTCATCTTTCATGCGGGAGATCTGTTCAACAATTTCTCTATCCAGACCCTTTTTAGCTTTGAATACGAGGTTATCAGGGTCATGAAATCCCCATTTATAATCACCGACACCCTCGAGTATCTGTGCATCTGTACTCATAAACTACCTCCAAGGGAATTATGCATTAAAGTTAATATTACCGCTAAGCTGAAACCGGATTGTTCTTTTCACGCAACCAATCGTAACCCTGTTCTTCAAGAGTCAGCGCTAATTCTGATCCTCCGGATTTTACGATCTTGCCCCCAAGCATGATGTGTACAAAATCCGGCTTGATATAGTTAAGAATTCGTTGGTAATGCGTGATAACCAATACACCTAATTCCTCCCCGCGCAAGGCGTTGACTCCATCCGAGACGATCCTCAACGCATCAATATCAAGACCCGAATCAGTCTCATCAAGAATTGCAATTTCTGGCTGCAGCACTGCCATTTGCAGAATTTCCGCCCTCTTCTTTTCTCCACCAGAGAATCCTTCGTTCAAATATCTGCCAGCAAATGCATGATCCATTTTTAATAAATCCATCTTATTTTTCAACATATCCCGAAATTCAGGGATGGGTATACCTTTGTCGTCAGGATCGGCTGCTTTTCGTCTCGCGTTCACCGCTGTTCTAAGGAAATTTGCCACGCTAACACCCGGGATCGCGACCGGATACTGGAAAGCTAAAAACAAACCCATTCTTGAGCGCTCATCCGGGGCAAAGTCAAGGATATTTTTTCCGCCGAAGATAACTTCGCCATCGTATACTTCATATTTCGGATGTCCCATGAGAATATACGCTAATGTTGACTTTCCGGTCCCATTTGGACCCATTAAGGCATGCACTTCTCCCTGCCTGACAGTTAAGTTCACCCCATTTAGAATTACTTTCCCGTCGATTCCAGCATGAAGATTACGTATGATAATTTCCGACATTGAGTGATTTCTCCATAAATTTATTATTTTCGATCTTGGTTAAGCCCGGAGCATCTAAATTGTAGCTGTTCCATAAATTAACCAAGGATGAATTATAGCAGTTGCTGCGAGTTATGTCAATATTTAGGATAAA
>DATKXE010000611.1:0-3698 GCA_035529195.1 Anaerolineales bacterium | reverse complement strand
GATTGCAGATGATGAAATCCGCTCCGTGGTAGTCAACATGGAACATGCTGCTTTTGACCAGGGATTAGCACAGGCACTGGCAGAACATCTCAAAGCCCCCTGCTACACGCTTAATGAACTCAAGGCGGAGAATCTATACCTGGCTGTACGTGAGGAGATGGGTGGTTAATTTTCACAAAGACTCTGGCTACCCCAACTCCTAACTGAGATCGTATATCGATGTTGCCCATTCTTGCATGAACAGTCTATCGAAACTCACTGCGTCATTGCTGGTTTTGTTATCCATTAGCATCGTGTCTTCCGGGTGCTCTCCCGGAGAGCCTGTCACCACCATTCCAACCAGCATTCCAATAACCCCCAGCGCTGATGCGGTGATAGAAAATATACCTGGCGATACGCCCATCCAGGAAAACACAGCTGCAGCATCTTCCCCTGAACCTGTCGAGTCCGATCAACCCCTGAGCAGATATACCCTCTCAGCAGTCCTGGATTATGACGCTCATATCTTACAGGCCGACCAGCAGATCTCATATTTCAATAACACGGGGATTGAATTATCTGAGATTCTGCTGCTAATCGAGCCAAACAGGTATCCAAACGGGTTCTCTCTCAAATCCCTCTCCTGGGAAAGCGGAGATCCTGTTTCGGTATATTCCCTTAATGAAAACGAGATGGTCGTCTCCCTGGAAGAAAATCTTCAACCTGGCAGCACGATCGGAATAAACATCTCGTTTACTCTCACCTTACCAAACCAAAACGCGCCTTATGGCTACACGGAGCGGCAGACCAATCTGGGGGATTGGTATCCTTATGTGCCACCATATATCCCTGATACAGGATGGCTCGTGCGACCTGATGCTTTCTATGGAGAACATCTGGCATACGATATGGCTGAATTTGTGATCGAAATTCAGCTCTCTGAATCTTTCTCCGCCAGCGGGGGTGAGCTGATAATTGCTGCCAGCTCTTTACCTGAAATTGGTGATGGCGTTTACTATTACCAGCATGCACCTGCCCGGAATTTCGCCTGGACGGTAAGCGATCTTTATCTCGAGCAAGAAACCCTAGCTGGAGATGTGCTGGTAAAAGCCTATTCTTTCCCTTTTCACCCTCAGGCCGACACGCCCGCATTAGATGAAACCGCAAAAGCCATCTCAATATTCAGCGAGATTTTTGAACCTTACCCCCACCAATCTCTTTCCGTTGTGGAAGCCGATTTTCTGGATGGGATGGAGTATGATGGCCTGGTTTTCCTCAGCCATGCCTTCTACGATTACTATACCGGGAACCCGCAGAGCAACTTAACCATTATTGCTGCTCACGAAGTTGCCCATCAATGGTGGTATGGCTTAGTAGGAAACGATCAAGCGCTGGAACCCTGGTTAGATGAAGCATTAAGCACCTTTAGCGAAGTACTTTATTACGAGCAGGCTTATCCAGATCTTACTGCTTGGTGGTGGGAAAACAGGATCTATTTTCACAGCCCTCAAGGTTGGGCTGACAGCACTATCTATGAAGCAGAGGGGTTTTATCCCTACCGGGATGCCGTATATTTGAGAGGGGCTATGTTCCTGGGCGAATTGCGCGAATTAATGGGGGCGGACGCTTTTCAGGAATTTTTGAGGGACTATCTCTCCACCTTCCGATATCGCCAGGCAAGTGGTGATGATTTTTTCAACCTGCTGACAGAATACACATCCGCTGATATAAGCGGCTTAGTAGGAAGGTATTTTGTTCATCGCTAAATGAAAACGGCTGAAATCTGCGCCGGCAAAATGCAATGAGATCACATATATCTTTCTTATTCCTGCCCCTACTGATTTTCATCTTATCTGCCTGCGCCAACCAAACGCCAACCAGTATTTCGACCCAACAAGATACCACAACAAAGACCAGCCCTCCAGCGGAACAAACCGCGACCCATCCGCCCCATACACTCCCAACCCGCCAGGCTCCCAATACCCCTCTAGTCCCATCACAGACTCCCGAAGATAACCCAGAGCAACTGACCCATTACAAATTTGAAGCAACCTTGAATTATGCCCAACACCACCTCGTGGTAGATGAGCAAATCAGGTACACCAACCGCTCCAGCGAACCGATCTCAGATCTATTGTTAATCGTTGAACCCGCACGGTATCCAGGTGCTTTTACTCTAATCGAACTTACCTGGCAGGATGGTCAACCTATCTTAGATTACACACGTGAACTTGGCCTTATACGCATCCCAATGAACGAAGCATTACAACCAGGCGACAAAACAGGATTATCAATATCTTACGAACTAAACCTACCATCGCCAGGCCCTTCCTATTACGGGCGGCCAGTACACTTCGGTTATTCAATCCGCCAGACCAATTTAGTAGACTGGTACCCCTTCATCCCTCCTTACGAACCTGGACAAGGTTGGGTAGCTCACAAGCCCGGTGCTTTCGGGGAACATCTTGTATACGAAATGTCTGACTTTGATGTCAATATCCGGCTAAGCGATTCAAATCCAGACCTGCTTATCGCGGCTTGTGCTCCGGGAGTATTGGATGATGATTGGTGGCGGTATCATTTTGAAGGAGCGCGCAACTTCTCGTGGTCAATCAGCGACCAATATGTATTATCCACTTCAACGGTTGATTCTGTTGTGGTGATGTCTTATTATTTCCCCCTTGATTCCAAAGCCGGCGAAGCAGTCTTACAAACAACATCTGAATCTCTGGCCGTTTACAATGATTTATTTGGACCCTACTCTCACCAGACACTAACTGTAGTTGAAGCTGATTTCTTGGATGGAATGGAATACGATGGTCTTTATTTCCTCAGCAAGGGATTTTACAATCTTTACTCAGGTGGACTCGACGATTACCTGACTGCGATTGCAGCTCACGAAACAGCCCATCAATGGTGGTATAGTTCGATTGGTAATGACCAGGCTTTGGAACCCTGGCTGGATGAATCCCTATCAACCTACAGCGAAAGGCTTTACTATGAAAAAATCCATCCCCAGGGATTGGATTGGTGGTGGACATATCGCATTAATTATTACAATCCTCGGGGCTGGGTTGATGGCAGCATCTATAATCCGCAAGGCTACCTTGCGTACCGCGATGCTGTGTATTTGAATGGGGCTTTATTCCTGGAAGATCTGAGAAATATAATCGGCGATGAATCTTTTTTTGATTTTCTAGAAGATTATTCCCATGAGTTCGATCAGCAGATAGCAACAACAAATGATTTCTTTGCTTTATTGGGGAAGTACAGCCAGGAGGATATCAGTCCGCTGTTAGATGAGTATTTCCAAATGCGGTGATTTTAATCCCTTCAGATAGAGAAACAGGAATTGTAAATAAGGTTATTCGGGAAGAAATACATATAGTTATCTAATATAAGTATTAAGTATATTTTAGTAGTAGTAGTAGAGCCTGGGGATAAGTGGATAAGTGTTTGAAAAAGGATTTGGCGGATTAATTTCACTTGTGTTTTGAGAGGCAATTGCTGAATAACCGAATCTTTTTTGATGAGGATTCGTCCACAGCACGATTGTGGATAAATTTGCACAAAAACAGTGAAACAGCCAATCCCAAAGCACTCTTTCTATATATGGATGGCAAAGAGTGAGAGCCCCCATATTTGGGGGTTCGGGGCGGGGTGGTTTTTCGAACATACGGTCGACTTTTCCCCAATTTATGTAGTTTATCCACAGTTTT
>DATKXE010000610.1:0-2277 GCA_035529195.1 Anaerolineales bacterium | reverse complement strand
AATCCGCTAATAACTCACTCAACCTGGTCATTGATTGATGATCGAGAAGAAAGCCCATTCCCAGGGCGGACAGATGCCGCAATTCTTCAGAGGTGGTATGAGAAATTTGTCTTAATAAAACGCCGACACCAGGATCACCTGAGAGCAGTAGAGCCGACAACAGCCGGGCTCGTAATCCCAGGGGGATATTGCTGCGCTGTAATTCAGCGGCTAAGAAGCGCATCACCTGGGTTCGCCAAGGAGCTGTTTGAGGCGCATAATGCAGCCAACGTCCGATAGATAATGGACGGCGCAGAAGGGGATCATCATCCATCGAGAGCAATTCAGAGACTTCAGGTGAGATATCTTTGGAGGCTGCGAGGAAAAGCAGGGCTAAAGATTTTCCTGTCCAATCGGGCTGGTTGCTCAGGAAATGTGAGACAGGAGCATCTGTAAGAGCAGCCGACGCAAGATAAGCCATGATCAAAGGGTGTGAAAAGGAAAGCTGCCCAACCCCGCGATTGATCAGGATGCCGTTTTCAAGCAATTCCGGCAATACCGCCGGCAGCTTCCGGGTTGATCTCTTACCTCGGTTAGAGCGATTTATCTGAGCTGTTTTATTCTCAGCTTCTGAATCAATATCAGTAACGAGCTCTTCTTCCCAGCCTCGAGCCCGTTTCAGGTCCATAGCGATTTCCTGTGCAGCGACGAGTTGCAGAGCAAAGTCTTCGAGCCCAGGTCGAGAATTTTCTAAATGGTTGGTCATGCGCCAAACATATGATTCCAGTGAATCAATATATCCTGGACCAACTGTATCCCCAGAGAAGACCGCCCATGCTTTTAAGGTAGCATCGAATGGGGTAATGATTGGATTATCAGCCAGAAGCCAGGCATTCAGCAAGCGCGGATCAATCTGTTCAACGCTATCAGCTTGTGTGGGGAGGATATGGCGAAACCAGCTGCGAGACCATTTGTTGACGAAGGATAGATGCTGCTGTTCATCCCAGGCAGCCATAGCAACGGGATTGAAGCCCAATTCGATTAAACCGGAGTAGTTTTGTGGTGCTGTGGCTACCACCATGCGAGTACGGGGAAATTCCTCGAGCAAGGAAGCCAGGAAACTGGTCACTCCATGATGAAATTCTGGATCGACCTCATCCAAACCATCGACCAGTAATAATATTTTCCCAGACAGAAAAGACTGCCGGAGCAGATTTTCAAGACGATTTTCAGATAATGAACCCAAATACAAATGTACAGCATCGCGAATTTGGTCGATGGGTGGTCGATCAAATATTCTTTCCGAGAATAAATCCGATACATGAGTGTATATAGGTAAGAATCCGATTAAATCCTCTGCAGATTGGTCTTTGCGGACTATTTGGCAGATCAGATGCGCAAGTGCTATTGTTTTCCCAGACCCCGGTCCACCAATGAGGATAAGGTTGGCATCAGCCCCCAATGCTGATGCCAGAGAAATAGTTTTTGCTGAATACCTCGCGGCAAGTTCGGGCCAATCAGGAAGGTAGGGGATTATTTGGCTGAGAATATCTACAGGCGGATTTTCGCGACCGGGTTCAGCAGGTAAAGGCGGGGCAAGAATCCTGGGTTCAATCAGGACTTCGTCCAATGCAAACAACGGGGAGGCAAGATGCAAACCTTGGACATAACGCAGGGAGTCCTGGCGCAATCGTTCAGCATTGTTGGAGATGAGTTTTGCGCCACCGACTCTCGATTTTGAACGGAAATTATGGATCAATCCCGGAAGCGCAGGGCGCAGTTTGGTCAACAGCCACAAGCCCAGAGCACCCGCGATGAATCCGGTCCAAAATGAAAACTGGTTAAATACCAGATTTTGAAAAAAATCTGCCATCATCAACCCACATATAATATTCGCCCACAAGAATTACAGCGGGTGATCTTGGTGGGCACTTGTGCTGAACTGAAGGTGGATGCCGTCAGTGTGGAACCACAGGCTGCACATGTTTTCTCCACAACTCTAGCAACCGCGATTCCGTTCTTTTGCTTGCGTAACATGTCATACGAGCGCATATCATAGATATCGATATTGGAAGCTGTAGCATCTCGCTCAGATTCTTGGCGCTGAAGGTCGTGAATTAATTCTGATTTCTCCGTGGCCAAAATTTTCCTCTGCGCGGCTACCTGGTTTTCGATATCCGTTAGATTGTTTTCAGCCTCCCTGAATTGGGATTCTGCTTCATCCAACTCGAGCATGGCTACGAGCTGGTGGTCTTCCAGGGTTTCAAGGTATCTTTTCAATGCCTCTGATTCTTGCTG
>DATKXE010000609.1:0-3116 GCA_035529195.1 Anaerolineales bacterium | reverse complement strand
CTCTTCATTCATAGGGGAGCTGGAATTTGAGGCGGTATTGGCCTCCATCGGTTTCGATTGCTCAGACATGGTTCATCTCCTGATCAACCGAAGACTCCTGGTAAAGCCAGCAAGCTGTTATCTGGTCTCTTTCTTCAACAGGTTCGAAAGCTGGTTCTTGTGTCCGGCATATGTCCATTACAAATGGACAACGCGGGTGAAAGCGACAACCGGAGGGGGGGCGTAGCAGGTTTGGGGGGATGCCTTCCATCTTGTACAGCTCTCCACCATCCAGCTTGATATTGGGCACCGAGCGCAGCAAGCCCTGGGTATAGGGATGTTTTGGATCACCAAAAATATCGAAAACATCGCCGATTTCAACAATTTTTCCGGCGTACATCACCGCCACACGATCAGCAATTTCGGCAACCACACCGATGTTGTGGGTGATGAGCATGATGGTCAAACCAAATTCATCCTGGAGTTCACAGAGCAGATCGAGAAATTTATGCTCGACGATGACATCCAGTGAGGTTGTAGGTTCATCGGCGATGACCAACTTTGAATCTAAGGCAAGTGCCAGGGAGATCATAACCCGCTGGCGCATTCCGCCTGACATCTGATGTGGATATTCACTCAGTCTCTCCCGGCGAATACCCAGGCGCTCGACCAGCTCCTCAGCACGGACTTCTGCAGCCTTATTAGATGTTTCAGGCTCATGGGTCTGGATGGTCTCAGTCAAGTGCTCCAAAATACGTTGGACTGGATTAAGGGAGGTCATCGGATCCTGGAAGATCATGCCTATCTCGGCTCCGCGCAAATCACTCATTTCCCGGTCCGAAAACTTCATCAAGTCCCGCCCGTCGAACCATAGCTCCCCGCCAGTGATCTCCGCAGGTCCAGTATGCAGGCGCATCAGCGCCTTACCTAAGGTTGACTTGCCGCAACCGGATTCCCCTACCAGCCCAAGGATTTCACCACGGAAGATGTCGTAGCTGACATTATCGACTGCCCCGACAGAGCCAGCTCGAGTTTTGTATTCCACTGTCAGGTTCTTGATAGAATACAAAATATCCTTGGACATCAGCGATCCCTCAATTTGGGATTGAATATCTCCATCAGTCCTTCACCCATCAATGTAAAAGCCAACACCACCAACATGATCGCCACACCAGGGAATGTGATCAACCACCAGGCAGTCTGGATGAAGCGCTGGCCGCGCGCCAGGTCGATACCCCAATCAGCGATGGTGGGGGGAAGACCGAGACCGAGGAAGCTGAGCCCCGCACCGGTCAGGATCGCGTCGGCTACATTCACCGAAAAGATTATCGCGACCGAAGGAATCACGTTGGGAAAAATGTAACGTCTCAAAATCTCGGTCCTACGTGCCCCAATGCTGCGTGCTGCCTCAACATAGATTTCTTCTTTCACAGAGAAAGATTGACCACGCACGATGCGGTAGTACGTGGGGATATACAACACGGCGATCGCGACAATGATATTGAACACACTGGGACCCAAAACGGCCGTGATAGCAATGGCCAGAATAAGGCCGGGAAAGGCGTATAAGCTATCCATGAGAAGGCTGAGATAACGATCGAGTGATCCGCCTATGAAGGAAGCGATTAAACCAAGAGGTACGCCGATAAACAGTGCCACAATCGAGGAAGTGAACCCGATCAGCAAAGCGACCTGGGCACCCCATATTAATCGGCTGAAGACATCCTGTCCGATATCGTTGGTGCCCAACAAGAAACCTCCAGCTGTAGCGGTATCCCCCATGATGCGTTCGGCTGCTCGCAAAGATGGGAATTGGGAAGCCACAATCTCGAAGTCGGTGGACTGCACGACCGCTGCCTGCGCTTCTCCATCCACAACCGCCTGGAGGGTTTCCTCCAGGGAATCATAGCGCTCGATCCGCGCCCGCAATCGAAGGCCCTCGGGTTCATTTTTTAGCTGGTTGTCGATCGCCTGGGCCTGCTCACGCAATGCTACGGCAGTTGGTAAGCCTTCCTCCACGCCGATAGTTGGTCGCTCTGCACCTTCTGGAACCGCCAGATCCTGCATCAATTCAATTTGCGAATCCTGCGGCACGATCAGCACCGGGACAGGAGGAGTTTCTCCAGGCGCCAAGAAGCTCGAACCAACAATTTCATTAGGACCAAATGGTGCAAAAGGATCAGGAAAAAAGGCGATGATCATGAAAGCGATCACCATGACCGCCGAGATAACTACGAACCACCAGTCAGCTCCATACCATTTGCGCGCCCTGAGACCACGCCGCACTAACCCTACTCGCTCAAGGTCCTGCTCCCAAGGAGCAATTTCATCAGCAGCTTCGGGAAATTCTTCTTTATTTATGGTCATGGACTAATACCTTACCCTTGGATCAACCAGCGAGTAAATGATATCAACGGTGAGACTGATGACTGCTACGAGCAAGGCAAAAACTGCGATCCCACTTTGCACAGCGGTATAGTCTCGGGATGAGATGCGCTCCACCAGATATCTGCCCATACCCGGCCAGGAAAACACGGTCTCCGTTAGCACCGCGCCAGCCAGCAGGATAGCTACCTGCAGGCCAATCAGTGTAATAATTGGGATCATGGCGTTTTTGAGGGCATGTCGATAGGTCAGCACGCGCTCCTTGATGCCGCGTGCACGCGCAGCAGCAATGTAGTCAGCTTGCTGCGTCTCAATCACGTTGATGCGCGTCAGCCGTACAAAAACTCCGGAGAGGATGAGCCCGAGGGTGAAAGCCGGGAGCACGAGATGTGTCAGGGTAGAGCCCAAAGCAGGCCAGTTGCCGCTGATAATAGAATCGATCGTATAAATATTAGTGGTGTGCACCAGCGTTGTACCGATCACCGGGTCAATACGACCTGAAATAGGCAACCAGCCAAGCCTGACACCAAAAAGAAGCTGCATCATCAAGCCTAACCAGAATATCGGCAGCGAATAGATCACAACTGAATAGATGCGCATACCGTAATCGGTAGTGCGTTTGCGGCGTGAAGCCGCCCAGGTTCCACCAATGATTCCTATTGTAAGAGCTATTACTGAAGCTGGTATGACCAGCTCCAAAGTAGCGGGGAATCGTTCGCTCATCTCGTCTACGATAGGGCGGTGACCACCGG